>NZ_JBALOZ010000545.1:0-1328 GCF_036965125.1 Bacillus sp. JJ1503 | reverse complement strand
AATAATCTCATCCTCATAATATCGTTCAAGCTCTATTAAAGTTTTTTCAACATCAATATCATTTATGATATTAAGAATACTATTTTCTAGATGTTCATCATATTTTTGTGCAGTAATCAAATATTTGTATGTTTCATACTGGATTCTCATATCTTCTTTAGTAAGTGAACAATATAATTCTATTATTTTCTTTTCTTCATCTGACAAATTGCTTGTCATACTTTCTACATAAAGCTTAAAGCCAGCTTCTCCTTTAAATAATTTATTAATATCTAGTAATGTCATATATTTATTTTCTAAAAAAGGATTTCTTCCTAGCATCAATTCATTTATTAAGCTAATATGATTAGCATTAATAACAGATGAAAGGAGAATTCCATCGTCTTTTAATAAACTCTTGACAGAAAGCATAGAGGTTTGAAGATTAGTAATATGACTCCAATCTGTAATAATAATTACATCAAACTTCTTTACACCAAACTCCTTAATTACTTCTTCAACTGGATCATGAAATACTGTTACAAATATGCTTGCTTCAGTAGCTGCATTCTTGTTTTGCTCAATACCATATAAAGAAGACTTTCTGAATGAGTCATTAATTTTAAGTAAAGTTCCCCCCGCCCCACAACCAATATGAAGAACATCTATCTGTCTATCTTTTTCAAATGGAATTCTATCAACTAGATCATTATGTATATTGTACGAATGTGAATTAGTTCCCCATTTCTTCATGAACTTCTTCTCATTCTCAGATAACAATTCTCCATACCAAGCAACATTTTCTCTCCATGAAACACTTCCATAATGATGAATAAATGTGTCTTTACATAATAGTAATTTATAACCTGCTTTACGAATTCTTACAGAATAATCATCGTCTTCAAAGTTTCCAGGAGTAAACATTTCGTCTAAGAGTCCAATTTTATCAATTACATCTTTTTTAATAAGCATGCAATAACCAATTAATTTTAATCTTTCTTCCCATTTCTCAGAATTTGATTTATTAAAACCTTTTGCGAAATTATGCATTTCATATAAATTCGAGTATTCTACTGGGATAGCAGTGTGATACGCTGCAGAATTGGTAACAGGGCCAACTGCTCCGACCTTTTCACTGCTATAAAGACTTTGTACTAAATTACACAGCCAATTCTCAGTGACAATTACATCATTATTAAGTAAAAGTATATTATTCCCTTTAGCTATTTCAATTCCTTGATTGCAGCCTCTAGGAAACCCGAGATTTTCCTTGTTTAAAATTACCCTTATGTCATCTTGCTTTAATAGCCAGTCTTTTGTACCGTCCACAGAATTATTATCAATAATGA
>NZ_JBALOZ010000544.1:0-1713 GCF_036965125.1 Bacillus sp. JJ1503 | reverse complement strand
GAACATAGTCGAACTTTTGATTAGCCAAAGGTAAATCTTTAAAAAAGGAATAAAATTCATATGTATTCTGTATTTCATCTGGATATTTTTGTAACATTTTTTCAAAATGCTCAATTGGATCAACTAGTTTTTTCATAACAAACTCCTTACCTTTAAACATTAAGACATTTGTATTATAACACAAAAAAACTTGGATAAATAACACTAACAATATTGTTTAAAAGTATGAGGGTAATGAAAATGTGATAAGTACTTACGAGTTGTTCACAGTACGAAATTTAAGTGAACTTAATGATAGACCTGTATAGAGGAGTAATGATGCAATTCAAAATAAAAAAGCACCCATAGGATGCGAAAAGGTTAGTCTAAATATTGATTTTCTTATTATTAAAAAAGATAACAAAAGGTAGTTAAAATAATAACTCTAGTCAGAAACACAAGCATATGTCCAACTCCTTTTGAAAATGAGTAACTTAATAATCTAACAATATAATTATATTATTTAGTGTGTGTTTCTTAATTGTAAATTTATTGTTAATTTGCCTATAGGATGTTTTACACAGTGAAAGATCAGTTGATTAGGAGGGGTATAAAATCGCAAAAACGGAGTTGACTGTTCAATTAGAACGTCAAATTTATTCAGCGACAAAGAAACAAGGTATATTTGGCTGCTTTGAAGTAACAATCGGCTGGTTCGGTGATGAAAGAGTAGATTACATGACTTATGACACAAAGGGTATTTGGCGCTGTTATGAGATTAAAGTTTCTGTTTCGGATTTCAGAAGCAAAGCTAAGAAAACATTTTGTGGCAACTTTAATTATTATGTTATGACAAAAGAGTTGTATGAAACAGTTAAACACGAAATACCTTCTCATATTGGTGTATATGTTGGTAGAACGTCTGTAAAAAGAGCAAAAAGACAGGATTTAACCATTGATGAAGAAGTTCTTAAAAACTCATTGATCAGGTCATTGTCGAGAGAATCAGAGAAATTATATAGAAGCGATAATCCTTCTTTTGTTGAATCTATGAACCGTAGATTGAATAACGAAAGAAAGGAAAAAGAAAGGTATCGTTCTCAATACCAGGAGCTTATGCGTGAAGCAACTGAAAAATTCGGTAGAAGATGGCGTTCTAGTTAGTAAAAAAATGATAGGAGTGAAGAAGTTTGGAATGGAATAAAGAGACCGAGATTTTTATTATATTCTTTTATTATGTAATACCTGCAGTGATAATTGGACTGGTTTCTATTGGAGTTATTTTACTATTGAGGAATTTTAAAAGGTCTAGAAATAATGAGAAGAAAAATCAAAGAAACAAATGGTAGGAGGAGTTAATTTGGAGGATTAGCTAAAAGGAATTAAGGATGATTATCTTATAGGTGAATTGTTCAGAAAAGTTTGAATTTCTACTCCAAAAGATAATTTTGATTGGCTTATTGGTTATGCTAAAGAAATTCTAAAGGTTGAAAGTGAATTAAGGGATAAGGTTCAGCAACAGCAGCAGGAAATTGAACATCTAAGAAAAAACCTTAGAACAGCTAGTGATTTTGATGAATCGAAGCATAAAGAATTATTGAGACTTAGAGACATTATTGAAGAATTACTATACCACCATCCACCAGTTGATACTAATGTGAATTTTGATGAGCAATATGATGAATAAAAAAAGACAGCAAAAAAGGTATTAGTAAACAAAGGATAGAGTAAGTA
>NZ_JBALOZ010000543.1:0-1455 GCF_036965125.1 Bacillus sp. JJ1503 | reverse complement strand
ATTTATATTTTGTAATAGTTTTTCGGCTAATTGATTAAAGTTGTTATAATTACGTATATTTTGTTGAAAGTATTTATTTAATATATACATCATAAAATTTCTCATGCTTTTTGGTAGTACCATCTTCAACCTTTGTACAATCTTGTGTTTTGGTTGAAGTTTTGGAATAGATATGTCAAATTCATTAAAAATATTATAAAGTAAGAATTCATTATATAATTGATTGTTAACTCTATATTCATTTGGTATTCTATACCAATATTCAATTAATTCATTATCCCAAAGCGGCATTCTCCATTGGAAACCAAAGTGCTCATAAACCCTTAAAGAATTGATTACAAATTTAGAAAGTCTATGACAGGTAATAAAATGTTCATTAATACTAATTAAATCATCAACATTACTAATAGGAAACTGAACAATAAATTGTTTTATATCTTTTTTTATTTGAGAGACTTTTTCACCATTATATACAAAAAGGTTAAAATGTTTCTTAAAGATATATTCACATAAAGATTCAACATTTAAATCAATACTTCTAATTTCATTTTCATCTATTAAATAAGTTCCACCTAATACATCACCGCAAAATCCGGGAACTATTACTGAATTTTCAGGGATTAATTTATTATTAGAAAGATACTGTACTGCGTAATATTCTTGTATATGAGGCAAAGATGACAGATTGTTTGAATCAATAAAATATTTATATGCATCATCTCCAAAAAGGCAGTCCCAAGTATCTATACTGTATTCAATAAAAATCCAATCATATGATAGTTGTTTTGCAACTCTTTTAGATATCACTACCTCATGACTATCAGGGCGACCATATGTGTAACAAATAACATTTTCGTATCCAAGTTTTTTTAACATAGCAACAATATATCTTGAATCATATCCGCCACTTAGTGGTACAACAATAGGATTATTATTTACCGATTTTATTAACCTAGTAAATGTTCTTTTAGATATCTCTTCAAGTTGATCAAAACATTCATTTTTTGTAAGACCAAAATAATTATTGTGTAGATGCACATAATAGAATTCATTAAAAATTTTTGTGGTATTCTCTAATTTTATAGTTACTAATTCTCCAGCTTGAATTTGATTTATTTTTCTAATGAGAGTAGTACTCCCCATTGTATATCCAGTTAATTTAAATTCAAGCAAACTCATTTGATCAATATCATGAAGATTTGATTCTTTTTTTATCCAAAAAGCATTATCTGAAATCAATATTTGGTCTTCTAATATTGAATAAAATAAAGGAATTGATCTCAATCTATCTGCTGCAATATAAACATTTTTACCATTATTGAAAACTAAACAAAAACTTCCGTTAGCATACCTAAGCTTTTCATCTAAGTATTTACCATCAGTAATTTCGTGAAAATATTCAACTAAGTTTTCATCTTTGTATAAATTACCATTTTTATCAAATAAAAAACCTTT
>NZ_JBALOZ010000542.1:0-1328 GCF_036965125.1 Bacillus sp. JJ1503 | reverse complement strand
TATTTATACTATATTTTCAAAAAATACCTTAACATTTATTAATGTAACTGATATTTTAATATAAGTAAAATGAATATAAATTATAAAAACCATGCATTTTATCTATGATTAAAGCTTGTAATTACCATTCCGGTTTACAAACTGTGAAGTAGAACATAATTATCTTGAAATAGCAATCTTTTTAAAATTTAGCTAGTTTTCTATATTCTAAATGCAGTTACAATTAATTTTATTGTCTCTTATCTTCTCATTGATAATCTGATTTCTATCATATGTAAAAATGTCGTCCATTTATTTTTAATACTTATCAAAGCTAGTTTACTTCCACTCTAATTATAGGTAATATGAATAATATATATAATAATCATGAAATATATCTATAGAGGGGTCGAAAATGGATACTAAGCAATTGTACTATTTTATAGAAGTGGCAAAGCAAAAAAGCTTTACACGAGCAGCTCAAGTTCTATGCTTATCTCAACCAACCATTAGCAAAATGGTCCGAAATCTAGAAGATGAGTTGAACGTTGAACTTATTGATCGTTCAGCGAAGAAAATTGAGTTAACCGTTGCTGGAGAAATTGTTTTTGAGGAAGGACAAAAGATTTTAGGATTGCTTGATGATTTATCATCGCTTTTAAACGATATGATGAATTTGAAAAAAGGAAAGTTAAAAATTGGGGTTCCTCCTCTCATAGGATTTTTATTTTTTCCCAAAATCATAAAAGGCTTTCGAGATTTGTATCCCAATATTTCGATACAATTAGTAGAAAATCATGTAATAAAGATAAAACAAGCTGTCAATGAGGGAATACTAGATTTAGGTGTAGCTGCATTACCTGTAGAGGATGAATTTGATGTTATACCGTTTGTAGAAGAGGAGATGGTGCTATTTGTTCATTCTTCTCACCCTCTCGCTACTAGAAAGAAGGTTTCTTTACTGGAGGTAAAAGATGAATCATTCGTCCTTTTTCCAGATGATTCTACTCTCTATCAGCAAATAATGCAGGAGTGTATACAAGTAGGATTTAAACCAAATGTTACATATCAGAGTATCTATTGGGATTTCATCTCGGAGATGGTGGGCCAGAATCTGGGTATCTCGATTTTTCCTCAATCCGTTGCACAAAAAGTAGATCAAAGTATTATTAAAGCTATTCCTATAGATAATCCACCTATGTGGAAGTTAGGAATTATTTTAAATAAAAATAAGTATGTTTCCTATGCAGCAAGAGAAATGGTTTCATATATTTCTTCCTCATTAGAATGAGACGTATCCTAGATTTTTTAAATAATAAATATTATTAAATTTTAAAGCAGCATGTACC
>NZ_JBALOZ010000541.1:0-1737 GCF_036965125.1 Bacillus sp. JJ1503 | reverse complement strand
ATAAGGTATTCTCTTTTCTATTTGCATTTAAAGATGATAATAGACTAATTGATTATATTCCTGGTTTTCATCCATCTTTTTCAAAAATTTCACTTGGACACGTTCATTTAATGGAATTATTCCAAAACTTAATAGAAGAACAAGAAATTAAAATCTTTGACTTTTCAAAAGTAATGGGAATATATAAACAAAAATGGACAGATTCTACTTACAATAACTTTCTCTTTAATTTTAAACTTAATAATAACTTACCATCTAACATAAATTGGTTTGTTAATAACCAAATAATAAATTTAAAACTTTTAGGTAGAAAAAAAGGTTGGAATAACCGTATCAAACACATTCTTGGTAGTATAAAAAATATGATAGACAATGAAAGCAATATTGAAGAAATTCAAATAGTTGAGGTTGTAGAGGATTTAAAGTTAGATAAAAATAGTTTTATTATTTCAAAATTTCGATATGAAGGTATTGCAAACTTAAACATGTATACTCAAAAATTTATAATTGACGAAGTATTAATGAAAAAAGAAATTTTAATTTGGAAAAAGAAAAATAATTTAGAGTTTATTGAAATTGTAGATGATATTAGTAGAAAACTTTATCAATGTAAGGACGGAAATTTATTAAATGAGTAAAGAAATAATATATGAAAACAAAGGATTATTTATATTAAGCTTCGATACTGATGAAGCTTGGGCGGATTTGGTTTAGGTTTGACAAAAAATACCAGAAAGAGAGGGTGGAAATGATGCCAAAAGTATCAGTAATAATGGGAGTACTTAATAGTCAAGAAACTATTTCAAAAGCAATTGAGTCAATAGTAAGTCAAACTTTTAAAGATTGGGAATTCATTATTTGTGATGATGGTTCTACTGACGAAACATATAATATAGTTTATCAATATTCTTTAAAAGATAGAAGAATAAAGTTAATTAAAAATGAAAAAAATATGGGATTAGCATACTCATTAAACAATTGTATAGAGCATTCTATGGGTGATTATATAGCAAGAATGGATGCAGATGATGTATCTCATTCAGATAGATTTGAAAAACAATTAAAATTTCTTGAACTGAACCCTCAATATGATTTTGTAAGTTGTAGTACATTAATGTTTGATGAAGACGGGGTATGGGGAGTATTAGAGGGAAAACCTGAACCTGTAAAGAAAGATTTTCTTTATGGAGCATGTTTTAACCATCCTACAATTATCTTTAGAAAAGAATCGTTAATCAAAGCATCTTGTTATAATGTGGCAAAGGAAACTAGAAGATGCGAAGACTACGATTTATTTATGAGAATGTACTTATTAAATATGACAGGGTTCAATATGAGAGAACCATTATTTTCATATTATGAGAGTAGAAGGGCTTATAGTAAGAGAACCTATAAATATAGAATTGATGAGGCAGTTGTTAGATTTAAGGGGTATCGTTCACTTAAGATTCTTTTCCCATTAGGAATAATATTTGTGTTTAAACCTTTGGTTGTTGGTCTTATTCCTGCAAGGATATTACATGCGATTAAACAAAGATTGTATAAAAAAAATGATTCTATTCAAACATAATTTATGCATAACTAGAATTACTGGGGTGGAATTCAAAATGAATAAAATAATGTTAATAATTGTTGTTTTAAGCAATGGTGGAGCTCTGAAGGGAAAATGCTAATGATTTAAAATGTATTATTCAGTTGTTTTTTTTTAGTATTTTTGTTCTTTATTAAGGTTAAAAA
>NZ_JBALOZ010000540.1:0-1463 GCF_036965125.1 Bacillus sp. JJ1503 | reverse complement strand
ATTATTAACACTTTCTTTCAAAGATATTTATCATATAGATAAGGATTCGTCGAATCTTGACGCTCTATCAAGAACAATTATTATGGCAAAAAATTTGATAATTAAAGGATTAACTGTGCCATTCGTTTAATTTAAAGATAAACACAAAACTAAGGCTAGAGGAATGGTTCTTTTGAAGGATTTTATTGCAGAGCTTCTTTTTCATTTTTTTATCATGATGATTATCCCACTCGTGAATATCATTTTTTCGCGTCAATGCAGGAATAATAAAATTAATTTTATCTTTTTTCTTACTATTTGTCTTTCACTTTTAATATCATCGCTTTTTCCGGTGCGAATTACGGATGGACTAGAGTTTGATTTAAAATTCATCCCAATTTTTATAGCCTTCTTTTATATCGGGCCAAGAACTGGCCTCATGGCAATTGGCATCCTGCTTGGATTAACCTTATTTAGCGATATGACAAAATTCCTAACGAACCTAATCAATTATTTCTTTATGACGATCTTATTTTTTATTGTTTATAAACATTACATAAGAAAAAAATTACTTTTCAAGCTATTAACTGGAATCATTTTTTATTTATTCATTTTTATAACACGTACGATATATTTGATGCAAACTGGAGCAATGGGAGATTTTCTTCACCTCATTTCGTTTTCTATCGTTTCCATTATTACACTATCTACAATCATTTATTTAATCGAAATGAATAAGCTTCAACTTTTAATGATGGAACAGTTGAAAAAAGCAGATAAGTTAAATGCTATTAGCCAGCTTGCTGCATCCATTGCCCATGAAATCAGAAATCCTATGACAACGATTCGCGGTTTCTTGCAGCTAATGAAAAATGAACAAAATATTACTTCTAATCAAGGGATGTTTATTTCCCTGTCCTTAGAGGAATTAGATAGGACTAACCAAATTATCAATGATTTTCTGTCTCTTGCACGACCTATAAGCGAATTTACAGAGACGATCCCTTTATCGAATATAATGTTAGATATTTCTGACTTCATGAAACCATATGCTGTTATGTCCAATGTAAAAATGAACATTCAGTTAGAAGAAAGTTTGTATATTGCGGGAAATGTGAATGAATGTAAACAATTGTTCATTAATCTTATTAAAAACGGAATTGAGGCTATGCCTGATGGAGGAAATATAGATATAAACGTTTATCAGCAAAATGACATTGCGTTCATTGAAATAAAGGATAATGGCGTTGGTTTTTCGACCATTCAATTAGAACAGCTCGGACAGCCTTATTATTCTACTAAAACAAAGGGAACCGGACTTGGATTAATGATTTCCTTTGATATAATTAAACGATTGAAAGGCGAATATGAAATAGAAAGTATTGAAAACGAAGGCACCATTTTTACGATCCATTTTCCACTGAAAAAATAAGAGAAAAAGGTGGAAGTCACGACAACTTTCACTGTTATCGCAGATTAACGGG
>NZ_JBALOZ010000539.1:0-1729 GCF_036965125.1 Bacillus sp. JJ1503 | reverse complement strand
GTATAAATGGTGTAAGTAATACCATATGATTTGCAGCTAGAGCAATGAATTTTTGATAGTTTTGAATAAAACTAGACTGTCCCTGAGATTCTTCCATATCATCTACTGCATCAATAATATCTCTTCTATGTTGTCTATCTTGTATACCCTCTACCAATACTTTTCTCAATTCATTAAAAAGGTTTTCTGGAGCAATATTTACAATATTATGAGAGTTGTCATTGGAATTAATGTTTATTTTAGCATTATTACCTTGAACGTTATAAACTATTTGATTCTGTTGCTCTAATTCTCTAGTAGTGACCTTCTTTACTTCACATTGGTAATGGGCATTAAAACCATAACCACTATCGTAGAAACCTCTGTCCAGGACTAAATACTTTTCTGTTAATCCGTTTGGAAGAAGTCTGATAAAATGATCACCTTCTTCAATTGGAACATTAGGATCATCAATAAAAATCATATCAGGTTGCACAGTTGATTTAATTTCTTTAACTACTTCGCCATTTTGCTTATGCAGTGATACTACATCTTTACCTGAAATCATCATAACACTCCTCTTTTAAAATAATTTTTAATCAGTGTTAGTAACTTTCAAAACAATCTCAACTTTTCTATTAATTTTTTCATTAATCTATTTCAACTTCACAATCACATTAATAAACATTATCATCTCTTCTGGAGATACCTCCTTGCTTTCGAGTAACTCTATCACTTCATTCCATTTATTTTTTTCATTGAAAAAGTTACCCAGTGATTCATTGTATAACTCAAGTAATTTAAGCAATGTAGGTAATGAAGGGAAATTTCCTTTTTCAATTTTTGCAATATGAGAGTGATCTAAATTAAGCTTGTTTGCAACTTCTCTCGTAGAATATCCCTTTACGGCTCTTAATTCCTTTAATTTATAACCATAATAGCTAAAGTCGGTCAATATAAAAACTCCTTACCAATATTCCTTTTATCTTGTTTCATTACAAAAACTCAATCGTTTTTAATCCAAATATCACCAAGTTTTATATTAGGATCAATTCTCCGTAATTCCTCAACAATCTCATATAAGGTGTCAAAACTGGGTAGAGATTTATTATTTACAATTGCACTAAAAGTTGACTTATCTATTCCAATTCTCTCTGCAAACTCCCCGTGTTTAATATTTAGTTCCGCTAATATAACCTTCAATCTACATCTATATATCATAAAAACACCTCAAATTATGTATTCGCCAATCCTTTTTTTATTCCTTTTTTAATAGGATGGGCTATTCAAAAACTTTTTTGTGTGGACAAGATATTATTTGTGTAATCGCCCATATAATTTACTATCAGCAACTGTATTTGCAAATATATCATCTTCTTAATTTAAGCAAAATATATTTTAGCCTTGCCCAAGTATTAATAAGAAAGGTTTTTAAAAATTGTTTAGAAAAGGGAGAGAGATGACTGATGAATTTGGAGGTAATGAGTATTGAAGTATTAAAAAGAAAATGGGATGAACTAATAAGGAAATTTGAAAAGGAAGAATCAGATCAGTTAATCGATGCGTTAAATATTATTGAAAATGAATTAAACAAAAGGAGTGAAAAATCATGTTCACTCTAACAAATAAAAAAGAGGTATTTACAGTGAGTGAGTTTTTAGCCCGCCAGCCAGAACCAACTCAGTGTAAAACACCTCTAACACCATTATATGGCTATATGTGACTCGATACAAATTATAGAAGTTTTGTT
>NZ_JBALOZ010000538.1:0-1564 GCF_036965125.1 Bacillus sp. JJ1503 | reverse complement strand
AATTGATAAACAAAAAAATCTATATAGAAGAGAATTAGAATGGATAAGAAGGGGAGCAAAGGCGCGGACAACGAAGCAAAAGGCGAGAATACAGAGATTTGAAAGCTTAGATAACGAGCTCGCGTCTGTGAAGTCGTCCGAAAAGCTCGACATGTCATTAAGCGGCAGCCGGCTCGGAAAGCAGGTTTTTGAACTGAAATCTGCCTCAAAGAAATATGGAGATCAAGTCATCTTAAATGATTTTGATCTGCTCGTAAAGCCAGGAGACCGGATTGGCATCATCGGAAAAAATGGCTCTGGAAAATCAACGCTTATGAATGTTCTTGCTGGAAAAATCCCGTTAGATTCTGGTGAGGTTATTATCGGCCAGACTGTCAAAATCGCTTATTATACACAGGAAAGCGAAGACATGGATGAAAATAAGCGAATGATTGAATATTTAAAGGAAACAGCAGAAGTTGTTGAAACATCGGATGGGAAGACCATTTCCGCGGCGCAAATGCTGGAAAGATTTTTATTCCCATCCTATACTCACGGAACACCAATTAGAAAACTCTCTGGAGGAGAGAAACGCCGGTTATATTTATTGAAAATATTAATGTCTGAGCCGAATGTATTACTGCTTGATGAACCAACGAATAATTTGGATACACAAACTTTAACGGTCTTAGAGGATTATCTCGAAGATTTTCCTGGTGTAGTCATAACTGTATCACATGATCGCTATTTTCTCGACAAAGTCGCTGATCAGCTTCTCGTCTTAAATGGGAAAGGGCTTATTGGTTCCTTCTACGGAAACTACACGGAATATCTAGAAAAGGAAGCTGAGAAATCCAATATCCAGGAAAAAGCGGCAGCTCCAGTACAGAAGGAAAGAGAAAAACCGAAGAAGAAAAAGCTTAGCTATAATGAGCAAAGAGAATGGGACGGAATTGAAGATGCAATCGCAGGGGTCGAAGCTCGATTAGAAGAAATTGCCGAAGAAATGGCGAACACAGGAAGCGATTTTGAAAAAGCGCAAAAACTTATGGACGAGGAAGCAGAATTAAACGAAAAACTAGAACATTTGATTGAGCGTTGGACATATCTTTCTGAGCTTGTAGACTAATAGTCTATATCGAACACGATAAGTTGGTAGTCGAAGCTTGTAAATGCTGTTTTTTCACCACTTTATGTTAAAATAAATGTAATTAACATGCTGATTATAGTGTAAAGGGTGATTTTGCCGTGAAAATATTGTCAATTGAACCAACTCCAAGTCCAAATACGATGAAGGTTATTTTGGATGAAGAGCTGCCTATGGGGAAAAGCAATAATTATAAAAAGGAAAAGCAAGAAGGTGCTCCAAAAATCATTCAACAGATCCTTATGATTGATGGAGTGAAAGGTGTATATCATGTAGCAGACTTTTTAGCGGTGGAAAGGAATGCCAAATTTGACTGGAAAGAAATTCTTCCTCAAGTTAGAGTGGCATTCGGTGAATCTGCAGAAGCGGAAAAAAATGATGGGCCGAAGACAAATGACCACTTTGGTGAAATCAAAGTATTTGTACAAAAATATAAAG
>NZ_JBALOZ010000537.1:0-1163 GCF_036965125.1 Bacillus sp. JJ1503 | reverse complement strand
ATATTACCGTTTCAAAAACGATCATTGGCGGAAAAATTGTCTTTGATTCATCGAACAAAGATTAAATGGATAAAATTAAAAGATTGCCAGCATCTTTCAGTTCGAACTATAATATTAATATTTCGATACTAGAAAGAATTGAGGAATAAATATGAAAAATAATGAAATAAAGTCAGGAGTCTTTTATGCTGGCTTTTCCTATATCATTTGGGGATTACTGCCGATATATTGGAAGCTCCTTCATCATGTTAACGCGGACGAAATTTTGGTCAACCGAATTTTCTGGTCCTTTTTCTTTGTGGTCGGGATTCTGCTTGTAACAAAAAAGTGGGGAGAATTTCTTCAAATTTTGAAGAATTTCCGTACGAATAAAAAGCAATTATCCGCACTTATTATGGCGTCAATGTTAATAAGCTGTAACTGGTTTATTTACATATGGGCAGTTAATACGGATCAAATAATTGAAGCAAGCCTTGGATACTATATAAATCCACTTGTTAGTGTTTTATTGGGGATGATCGTTTTTAGAGAAAGATTATCGCAGGCACAGTATCTTTCGTTTGCGCTAGCGGCAATTGGCGTTCTAATTCTGACTATTTCTTATGGAAGCTTTCCATGGATATCAATTCTTCTAGCTTTATCTTTCGGCCTTTACGGGTTATCAAAAAAGATGATTAAGGTAGATTCCTCCATTGGGCTAGCTCTCGAAACACTTGTGGTTACTCCACTAGCTTTTATTTATATGGCCGTTCTTTTCGTAAAAGGAAACCAGTCATTCTTATCTGTATCAATTGGAACGGATCTGCTGCTAATTGGAGCAGGGGCAGCTACTGCCATTCCTCTTCTATATTTTGCAAAAGGTGCTCAAAAAATACCAATGTCCACCTTAGGATTCTTACAATTTATCGCACCTACAATTTCATTAATTCTTGGGGTATTCGTTTACCATGAGCATTTTACGAAAGTACATTTGATTTCATTTATTTTTATTTGGTCTGCCATTACAATCTTTTCATTATCTAAAACAAAGTTTTTTGTTTTGTTAAATTCTAAAAGAAATAAGGGAAATAGTTTAGGAGTTTGAGAGTAATAAGAAAATAATATTTTTGAGGAGCTGTTCAAGGGGACAGCTCCTCAAATTTACATTATAAAAATGTTCTCTG
>NZ_JBALOZ010000536.1:1691-2402 GCF_036965125.1 Bacillus sp. JJ1503 | reverse complement strand
ATCACAATTTATTTATTTGTATATATCTAAAGGACAGTTTTTGCATCTAAATTTTATATTAGTACAACCCCTATTTAAAAATAGTTTGTCCAATTTTCTAAAAAGAGTTCCTACATACGCTTGATGAATATACTGCTGATCTTTTCAAAGGTACGATTCGAGACAATCTGCGATCTTGAAAACACAATGTTTTTTTAAGTCTCTAGTTTTAAAAAAGAAGTTCTTTTGTCCAAGTTTGAAAATATAGATATATTAATGTTGCTATTAAGTGCCTGTTTCTTTTAATACTTGCTACTTTATTTTAACACTGCCTTCATAACTACTATTCACTGTTATTATGTTAATTACCTTTATAACATTTATCAATTTAAATTAATTATAATTTGATATTGATTTCCCTTTGATAAATGTTATCATTGAGTGAGAAAGTAAAATATTAAATTAATAAAAATGCTAGGAGGTAATTTTTCGTGAATAATGAAAATCAAAAGAAATTGACTACTGCGGCAGGCGCCCCTGTTGTTGATAATCAGAACTCGATGACTGCTGGTCCAAGAGGCCCGATCCTATTGCAGGATGTTTGGTTACTAGAAAAGCTAGCTCATTTTGACAGAGAAGTGATTCCTGAAAGACGAATGCATGCAAAAGGATCTGGTGCCTATGGGACGTTTACTGTCACCCATGATATTACAAAATATACAAAGGCTAAAA
>NZ_JBALOZ010000536.1:0-1655 GCF_036965125.1 Bacillus sp. JJ1503 | reverse complement strand
GCTGGTGAGCGTGGTGCAGCAGATGCTGAACGGGATATTCGTGGATTTTCGATGAGATTTTATACGGAAGAAGGAAACTGGGATCTCGTTGGAAATAATACACCCGTGTTCTTCTTCAGAGACCCGATGCAATTCCCTGATTTGAACCATGCTGTTAAGCGTGACCCCCGCACGAATATGCGAAACGCTAACAACAACTGGGACTTCTGGACTTCACTTCCTGAAGCATTGCACCAAGTGACCATCGTCATGAGTGACCGCGGAATTCCGAAGTCGTACCGTACGATGCATGGATTCGGAAGCCATACATTTAGTATGATCAATGATCAAAATGAACGAGTATGGGTGAAATTCCACATGCGTTCACAACAAGGCATTGAAAACATCACTGACGAAGAGGCAGAACTACTTGTTGGAAAAGATCGTGAAAGCCATCAAAGAGATCTTTATGAAAATATCGAAAATGGCAACTTCCCAAAATGGAAAATGTACATCCAAGTGATGACAGAGGAACAAGCAAAAAATCATCCTGATAACCCATTTGACTTAACTAAAGTATGGTATAAGAAGGACTACCCTCTCATCGAGGTTGGAGAATGGGTGCTCAATCGGAATCCAGAAAACTATTTCGCTGAAGTAGAACAGGCTGCCTTTACACCAGCTAATGTCGTACCAGGTATTAGCTTCTCACCTGATAGAATGCTGCAAGGCAGATTATTCTCTTACGGAGATGCTCAGCGCTATCGTTTAGGTGTTAACCACCATCAAATTCCTGTTAATCAGCCAAAGTGCCCTTTCCACAGCTACCATCGTGATGGAGCAATGAGAGTGGACGGCAACAAAGGCAGCACCATTCACTATGAACCAAACAGTTATGGTGAATGGAAAGAACAACCTAAGTATAAAGAACCGTACCTTGCTCTCCAAGGGGATGCCGGTCAGTGGGATTTTAGAGAAGATGATGACAACTACTTTGAACAGCCTGGCCGTCTCTTCAACTTAATGAGCAAAGAACAACAGCAAGTATTGTTTGAAAATACAGCTCGTAATATGAATGGTGTTGAAAGACATATTCAGATTCGCCATATTAAACATTGCTATCAAGCGGATCCTGCTTACGGTGAAGGAGTCGCAAATGCGATTGGTATCCCATTGAATGAAATCGAAGTTGAAGTAAAGGAAGAAAGATAATTTTCTAGTCATAAGCAAAATGATAAAAAAGCACACCGATTATTTACTAAATTTGGTGTGCTTTTTGCTTGCCTGTTTTTTTACTCTTCCATAAAAACTCTCGCGTAATACAAACTTTCTTCGTCTAATTCACCATTTTCTATTGTTTCTTCTAAAGAATTCTTTTGCTCTTCACTGACAATCTGAAAACTTCCTGAGACATTTGGAACCGGTTTATTATTCTCCTTTTTTATGATCATTCATCCCCTTTCATTAAATTACTTATAATGTGGTTTTTTCTTTTGAAAATATTCAAATAAAATAATTCCCCTCTTTTCTGAATAAATGGTTTGTTCAAAGTTCATCTGAATTTTTGTCAATCAAATTTCTTTTCCCTTTATATCCAATCATTTTCCACCTTCTTAGCTACTAAAAATGCTAGTTTTATAAGAAAAAATCTTGTATTATGTAAAAATGGATTACTT
>NZ_JBALOZ010000535.1:0-1228 GCF_036965125.1 Bacillus sp. JJ1503 | reverse complement strand
TCACGTTACTGTCAATTCACATAAATTCTTGCCCTTTTAAAGAAAAAGTAGCTTTCATGACAGTTCCTTCGTCTCCAGTTTCATTAGCTCCATAGCGAACAATACTAGTAATTTCAGAATCGTCAATGATTGATATGTAATAATTCATCGCTTCTTCTGCTTTACCATCTTGAAACATTAAAAACGGTGTAACATTTACCATTAAATACCAACTCCTGTAGTCACTTAATTAATTATTCATCAATTGATAAAATGAATGTACGTAAGGTAACTTAAATTTAATAATGCCCCTCTATAAAAATAATTTTATCCGAGTCATACTTTTTCTTTAGCCAACCTAAGCCGATGTATGAACATCAACCTTTATAGCTGATATATCCAATTTCAACTAGTTCTTTGAGTCCCATAAACATTAAGTTCCAACCATGTTCAGACCCATCATGATACTCTCCTAGAGCTTTTTCAATATCTGCTTTTGTCCAGTTTTCTTCTGGAGCAACGTGTATGAGTTGGGTAAAAGTCATTTCACAGCCTGTAGAAATTTCTTTTATCTCAACAGTTATTATATCTTCTAACTCACTAAATTGAGGCATTTTAAAAGTAAATACCAATTTTTTTGGAGGATCAATTTCAAGGTACTCACCTACTGCTCGATAATCTTTTCCCTCTCTATGGTCGACGATCTCCCAACCTCCACCTACTTTGGGGTCATTCTGTGCGACCTTGTTCGTCCCTTCTAATGTAAAAAACCACTTTTTCATCATTACAGGATTCAACCATGCGTCAAAAACTCTTTCAGGTTCTACATTAAATTCTCTTTTCATTTTTAATGTTGTAGTTGGGATTTTATTCATAAAATTCTCCTTCCGATGTTTTAGTGTTCTTTCTTCTTGGCTTTCAATAACTCACTTTCCAGAAGATCAAAACGATTGCTCCAAAATTTCTCATAAAATTGGAGCCATTCTTTAGCTTGAGATAATGATTTAGTATTTAAGCGACATATGTGAGTTCTTCCATTTACACTCCTTTCCACTAATTTTGCTCCCTCAAGAACCTTAATATGCTTTGAAATCCCAGCAAGGGACATATCAAAAGGCTCTGCTAATTCAGAAACTGTTCTTTCTTTTTGCGCCATCATATGAACCATTTCTCTTCTTGTTGAATCAGCTAAAGCATGAAAAATTTTATTTAAATGATCATTATTATGGTTAACCATGTAGTTAAATAT
>NZ_JBALOZ010000534.1:0-997 GCF_036965125.1 Bacillus sp. JJ1503 | reverse complement strand
GTCCTGTAGAATCTCCTACAAAGGTTAACTGAACTACTTGACCTTCAGGATATTTCTCAAGAAGATGTTCAATCGTCTCTTGTGTTTCCTCCGGTTCCGTTACTTGCTGGAGAAAACGCTTTGTAATTGGCTCCTGCGGATTTTTAAATACTTCTAAAACTGGACCAATTTCGACTATTTTTCCGCTTTCCATCACTGCAACTCGATGGCAAATCTTGCGGATAACATGCATTTCATGTGTAATTAGGACAATCGTTAATCCCAATCGCTCATTAATATCTACTAATAATTCAAGAATCGAATCTGTCGTTTCTGGATCAAGTGCAGATGTGGCTTCATCACATAACAACACTTTCGGGTTGTTTGCCAGCGCTCTAGCAATGCCGACACGCTGTTTTTGCCCTCCGCTCAATTGAGAGGGATAGGCATTCTCTCTTCCTTCCAGCCCAACAAGCTTAATGAGTTCATCCACCCGTTTTAATCTTTCCTCTTTTGCCACACCAGCAATTTCAAGTGGAAATGCAATATTTTGTCTAACTGTTCTAGACCAAAGCAGGTTGAAATGCTGGAAAATCATGCTAATATCCTGTCTTGCTTTTCTTAAACTCTTGCCTTTTATATGTGAAACTTCATTATTAGCCACGACAACGTTCCCGCTTGATGGAATTTCAAGTCCATTGAGCATTCGAATTAATGTACTTTTTCCAGCCCCGCTATAGCCAATGACACCAAAGATTTCTCCTTCGTTAACTTCTAAATTTACGTTGTCTACTGCAGTGACTTGGCCTTGTTTAGAAGGAAATATCTTTTGGACATTTTTGATTGAGATCATAACTGCTCACCCTCTCTAAATCCCATTTACAATATAATAGATGAATAAAGAGAAATAACAAGAAAATGCCTTTCTGTTATGAGCAGAAAGGCATTACGACTTTATCCTTCCCCTCATCTTCCAAAGCAAGTCTGCTTTGTGTGAATTGGCACCATTTCATAAAAT
>NZ_JBALOZ010000533.1:0-1605 GCF_036965125.1 Bacillus sp. JJ1503 | reverse complement strand
GGATAATGATGCCGAACCCAAATTCGAGAGAGGCCCGTCAAAATAGATAAAATCCACATGATTGAACCAATGAAACGTTCATAAAGAAAAATTGAAGTTGAAATTGCGAACACTAGCAAGGTATGTTTGCTGGGAAAAGATGAATCCAATTTGGCGGGAATAAGAATTCCAACTCTGCGTTTTACAAATGGACGTTGTTTAAAATAAAACAGCTTAATTAACATGTTCATTAACAATGAAATCCCTGCAGATATCAGTGCATTACGAGATGCAATTTTGTTGGAATAATTTCTAAACCACATAAAAATCAAAATAAAAATAAACAAATAACGAATTCTATTTGATATCAATATCATAAGCAGATCAATTGGATAACAGCGGCCAGAAAGCTGATTGATTGACTTTAATATCTTGAAATCCATAAAGCAAATCTCCCTATATTTAGATACTAATAAAATCCCCTTCTTCTCAAAAAATATGTAAACTCCGCTAATTCGTCAGGCGGCACCGCTACACCTTTTCTTTGGAAAAACCTCACTAATTGAAGTTTCACCTTAATTCTTAAAGTTGGAAAAGCAATATTATTCTATTTTTTACATATATATGACTAGGACTTTTAGCATTGAAATCCAAATGTAGAAATACGTGGAGGTGAATAAAGTGTCCGGAGGGCAAAGGGTTTTATTTTACCTGCTTTCTTTTTTTATTCCGATCGTGGGGATTATTTTAGGAATTGTTTGGATGAATGATCAAGATTTTGACAAAAAAAGTGTCGGAAAAAAATGTTTGCTCATAAGTATCATTTCGATTGTTCTTAGCTGTGTATGCTGGTTTGCATTATCTGCATTTTCCATGCTGCCAGCATTTTACACCTATTAATTATATGTAAGGCTGACCCCTTAAAACCTTTCATTCAACCACCCTTTCCATAATAGTACCATTTCAAAAAGGTCAGCCCCTTCCTTCAAAAATGGGGGTTGTATATGTTCTCAAGTATTGAAAAATTTACGTTCTTCATAGGAAAAGCCATCTGCCATCAGCTTCCTGAACGTTCATTCCAGATGGAGGGATATTACTTACCTGTCTGTGCTCGAGATACAGGAATTTATCTGGGCATTTTTAGTTCACTCATGTTTATCACTGTGCTGAAAAGGTATAAGAATATAGCCATTCCTAATAAAAAAAATAGCTTTTTCCTATTAATTCTCCTATTGCCATTAGTAGTTGACGGCTTCGGATCTTACTTAGGTGTTTATTCAACAAATAACTTTATTCGTGTCACAACTGGAATCTTATTTGGAAGTACGTTACCTTTTTTTCTTATCCCCATTATTTCTAATTATTCTTCGGAAAAAGAGGCCATCCCAATCATAAAAAATATACGCGAAATGTTTATTCCCCTCTCATTAGCAGGAGCTTTTGTTAACCTGGCTTTCCATTCCCTTGTCTCTTTTGCGATCCTTCAACTGTTAATTATCAGTACACTTTTTATATGGATTTCATTATTCTTTTATCTATTATTTAGGCGTCTCGAGAACCACTTTTTATCAATTAGCTTATCGATAGCCAGCAGTTTAATTGTACTTAGTGTCATGTCCTATACAC
>NZ_JBALOZ010000532.1:1137-2957 GCF_036965125.1 Bacillus sp. JJ1503 | reverse complement strand
TTGCAGAAGCCTTTGCTTATTATTATCTGGATAGCGATACAAATGAACTATTAAAAGATAAAGCACCGGAAACCTATCATTTTATCAAAAATTTAAATTAGGAAAAAATGTTGGTTTGTTATAGAATAATAACCATGTACGAATAGAAAAGGTTGGATGTAAATGAAACAATATTTAGAGCTTTGCAGGCACGTGCTCGAACATGGAGTCAAAAAAGAAGACAGAACGGGAACAGGGACAATCAGTACATTTGGCTATCAAATGCGCTTTAATCTTCAGGAAGGGTTCCCGGTCATAACAACAAAAAAACTGCACTTAAAATCCATTATTCATGAGTTGCTCTGGTTTTTACAAGGGGATACAAATATTAAATATCTCCAGGATAACGGGGTTAGAATTTGGAATGAATGGGCCGATGAGGAAGGCAATTTAGGACCTGTCTACGGTCATCAATGGAGATCATGGACAGGAGCAGACGGCAATACAATAGATCAGATCAGCGAATTAATTCATCTATTAAAGACAAATCCTGATTCTAGACGGATGATTGTGAATGCATGGAATGTTGGAGATATTGAGAAGATGGCGCTTCCTCCGTGCCATTGCATGTTCCAATTCTATGTAGCTGACGGGAAACTATCTTGTCAGCTTTACCAAAGATCAGCCGATGTGTTCTTAGGGGTGCCATTTAATATCGCTTCCTATGCCCTTCTCACCCTCATGATTGCACAGGTTTGTGACTTGGAGCCAGGAGAATTCATTCATACCTTTGGGGACACTCATATTTATTTAAATCATTTAGATCAAGTGAAACTGCAGCTAACCCGCCAGCCAATGGCATTGCCGAAAATGAAAATCAATCCTGAAGCGAAGGATATTTTCTCATTTAAGTTTGAGGATTTTGAATTAGTCAATTATGAGGCCCATCCTCATATTAAGGGGGAGGTAAGTGTATGATTTCTTTAATATGGGCAATGGACGAGAATCAAGTCATCGGCAAGAATAATCAGCTGCCATGGCATCTTCCAGAAGACTTGAAATTCTTCAAAAGGACAACAATAGGACATCCGATTGCGATGGGGAGAAAAACGATGGATTCAATTGGAAAGCCACTTCCCGGAAGAGAGAATATTGTAATAACACGTAACCATGATTTCACAAAAGAAGGCGTTACGATATTCCACTCAGTTGAAGAATTTATTCAATATAGCAATAAAAAGGAAGAAGAAATATTTGTGATTGGCGGTGCTGAAATATTTAAAGTATTTCTTCCCGTTGCAGATCGTCTTTATATAACCCGGATTCACGAACAATTTGAAGGGGATACGTTTTTTCCAGAACTGAAGATGGTTGAATGGAAGCTCCTTACGAAGGAAAAGGGCATTAAGGATGAGAAAAATCCATATGACTACGAATTTGAAATTTATGATAGAAAATAGAAAAGACTCCTACGTGGAGTCTTTTTTTAAACTAACCATTAGGGTTGACTAAATAGTCCGTCAACTTTTTGACCATTGCCTGAAATTCCGTAGGGTCACAAAACTCATCAGCAGAGAAATTACTCTTAACCCATTGAATGAGCTCGTGGGGAGTATTGAAAAATTCCCCGCTTGAATCACTTTTCCTTATCATGTACCGCCCGTTATCCTCATCTAATGTTACTTCTACAGGCAATGCACAATCAAGACTGCATAATGAAAACTCCATTTGCCCCACCCCCTATTAATCATACAAAATTATCGTTTCATCTAAACATTTCAGCTAATCAGTGACAATCGATTTCTTCCTAATATTAGAAAAATTTACTTTGCATATTATAT
>NZ_JBALOZ010000532.1:0-1131 GCF_036965125.1 Bacillus sp. JJ1503 | reverse complement strand
GAAAAATAAAAAAATTTAATTTATATGGGTTGAAATCAAGTATACAAGTGGTATAATAGAAAAATTAAATCGAAATAAGTGAGGGTGACAATATGGAACAGAAAGTTTTAAAGAAAAAATGGGTGCAACTGGAGGATATTCTTATTGCATACCAACAACTGAAGGATATCGTCGCCCATACCCCGTTGCAAAGAAATGAGCGTCTTTCTGAAAAATATGAGTGTAATGTGTTTTTGAAAAGGGAAGATTTGCAGCATATCCGATCATTTAAGCTTAGAGGTGCTTATTATTCAGTTAAGTCATTGGGTGAAGAAGAAATAAAAAATGGCGTTGTGTGTGCAAGTGCGGGCAATCATGCTCAAGGTGTAGCATACGCATGCAGACATCTAGGTGTTCAAGGGAAAATATTTATGCCGACTACGACACCGCGTCAAAAGGTAAGCCAGGTTGAAATGTTCGGCCGCGGCTTTGTTGATATTATATTAGTTGGTGATACATTTGATGATTCTTATGCTGAAGCCAATAAATGTGCTGAAGAAGAAAATCGGACCTTTATCCATCCTTTTGACGATGAAAGGGTCATATCAGGACAAGGGACCGTGGCAGTTGAAATATTGAATGACAGTGAGGAGCCAATCGATTTTGTCTTCGCTAGTATTGGCGGGGGCGGATTAATGTCAGGGCTAAGTACTTACATAAAAAGTATTTCCCCCAAGACAAAAATGATTGGTGTTGAGCCTGAAGGTGCAGCATCGATGAACGAATCCATAAAAAATAAAACTGTAACTCTACTAGAAGAAATTGATAAATTTGTTGACGGAGCTGCAGTCAAAGGTGTCGGAGAAAAAACTTTTGACATTTGCGAAGAATTTGTTGATGATATTTTACTCGTGCCTGAAGGGAAAGTATGTACAACGATCCTGGAATTATATAATGAACATGCGATTATTGCAGAGCCTGCAGGTGCTTTGCCAATTGCTTCACTTGATTTTTATAAAGAGAAAATTAAAGGGAAGAATATTGTTTGTGTGATTAGCGGGGGTAATAATGATTTCGGCAGAATGCAGGAAATGAAGGAAAGATCCCTCTTGTATGAAGGACTTTTATATTACTTTATTGTTAATTTTCCTC
>NZ_JBALOZ010000531.1:0-1128 GCF_036965125.1 Bacillus sp. JJ1503 | reverse complement strand
ATATGATTTAGTTCATACACATACTCCAGTAGCCTCATTTTTAATAAGGATGGCATGTCGAAATATTCCAAACCTAAAAATGATCTATACTGCCCATGGATTTCATTTTTTTAAAGGAGCTCCCCTTCAAAACTGGCTACTCTATTATCCGATTGAGTGGATATCAGCAAAATGGACAGATGTTTTAATTACAATAAATCAGGAAGATTATTTATCTGCAAAAAAATTCATGAATGGTGATATTTATAATGTACATGGAGTTGGAGTAGATTTAAATAAGTTTCAACCACAAAGTCAAGAATTAAAACAGCAATTAAGGAAGGAATATGGATATAAAAGTGATGACTTTATTATAATTTTTGCTGGTGATTTAAGATATGAGAAACATCAGGATTTATTAATAGATACTATAAGTCTATTAAGACATAAAATCCCTAATATAAAACTTTTATTAGCAGGATCTGGACAGCTATTGGAACAATATAGGAAGCAAGTCATTAAATTAGAGATTGAAGAGAATGTTGAGTTTTTAGGATATCGTACAGATATAAACAAATTATTGTTGTTATCAGATATTGCTGTTTCATCTTCTAAACGGGAAGGATTACCTGTTAATGTTATGGAAGCAATGGCTACTGGTTTACCACTGATTGTTACTAATTGTAGAGGCAATCGTGATTTAGTGGAGAATGGTGTAAATGGTTTTATTAGGGAAATTAATGATATAAGTGGTTTTGCTGAATCTATAGATATTTTGTATCATTCAGAGTTATTAAGAAACAGCTTTGCATTGGAAAGCTTAGAACGCATAAGACAATATTCATTAAAGAATGTTTTGAAGGAAATGGAATATTGCTATGTCTGCCATAATAAAATTAATATTGAATAAACTCAACTTTCGCAGAATGAAATCGAATAGAGCTGCTTTAAAGAAACCACTTCCCGTTATTGTTAGGGCTTTTACCATTGGAGATAATTTTTATTTTAAAACCTTTAATTGTTGGACTTATACCACAAAAAGCACTAGCAATTTTAAGGAATGAAAATAATAGTAAATAATTTTACGTACTAAAGAGGGTAGAATGAAAATGAGAATTTTGTTTATAACAGGTATTAATATCACAAACC
>NZ_JBALOZ010000530.1:0-1357 GCF_036965125.1 Bacillus sp. JJ1503 | reverse complement strand
GTTGTTGTGGTTCACTTTGCATTAGACCTTTTTGAAACTGAAGTTCATTATGTCCCTCTGTGACATCCTTAATATCACCCTTAACAATCATAAATGGGTTCAATATTTTCTTTGCTTTCTCATAAGTTAAATGTGGACTTTGTAATTCTTCGATTTCCCCTGAATTGAGTATTAACCTTCCTTTTTCTTCACGCTTTATCTTTTCTGCCCCTTTAGTTCCGAGTAGCATTGCATTCGTTTTATCAACTGCTCTGAAGCTCATTCTAATATTAAAGTTACCACGGGCTTTTGTATCCATGATATCGGCATCCATGCGTTGTGCAGAAGCTAACAGGAATATGCCTACAGCCCTACCCTTTGAAGAGATTTTTATAATATCGTCCATTATTTTTTTGTCGTCCATATATTCAATGAATTCGTCTACAGCAACAAGAATATATTTTTGTCTTCGATCTTTAGGTAAATCATCAATGTGTGGTACATCAAATGTATCTAATAACTCTTCTCTCTCATACATAATTTTAGTTACATTTTTTAAAACTTGCCTTGCATCTTTATTTGAATAGACTACCTTTTGTACATGTTCAACCTTCTTAAATAATCCGAATTCAGCACGTTTTCCATCAATGCAATAAATGTCTAGTTCTTCTGGTCTTTTGTATTTGATTAATGTAGACAAAATTACTCGTATAGCTGAACTCTTTCCTGATCCTGTAGTTCCTTGAATTATGATATGTGGTAAATCAAGACATTCTAAAACTAAATATCTGCCATTCTTCTTTTTACCAACAACTATTGGTATTTTCATTTCTTTTAGAAAAGGGAAGATTTCGTCATAAGAGTAAACTACATTAGATGTTAATGGTTTATTGTAAACTGTGAGAACAAACTTTTTTAAGTCACCCTTTAAATCAATAGACTTTCCAAAATACTGCTCAAAAACAAAACGCTGCTTAATTAAATCTGTTGGATTCATTCCATTCTTTAGAGTAAACACAATCTCAGTTAAGTTGTCTTTTTCCTTGTTCACAATGGAATGTATTTTGGGGTAGATATAAACCGTTCGATTACCTGACTTTGCTGTAAAAAATATCTCTGCTGATCGAAAACAATCAAGAAGCTTTGATTTTACTTTTTGTTTATAGAAGTATTCTTTTAGATTTATCATGTAATCACCTCAAAGGAAAACTTTAAATATTCCAACCGTGAGAAAAATGTAAAACACTACTGGCATAGCTAATTGAGTAAATGATTTAACCTGTTCAGCTCTTCTTGGGTTTCCGTGGGCAACGTAAATATTTTCAATTAAGGTAGAGATTAAAAGAACACCTGCAATACCAAAAACAATATAATATGG
>NZ_JBALOZ010000529.1:0-1560 GCF_036965125.1 Bacillus sp. JJ1503 | reverse complement strand
TATAACGCACTCGTCCCTTGCGATAGGGATGAGTGCGTTTTTTTATTTTTAAAAAGGAGTGAATCAATATGAGTATTAAAGTTCAATTCCAAGATGGACAAATAAAGGAATTTTCAAATGGCATTACTGTGGGAGAAATTGCGGAGTCCATTAGTACAAGTTTGAGAAAAAATGCGGTTGCTGGGATGGTAGATGGACAGCTGGTGGATCTAAGCCACAAGTTAGAACAGGATGCTGAACTCTCCGTTTTAACTCTTGATTCGAAAGAAGGACTTCAAATTTTAAGACATTCCTCAGCACATGTGCTGGCTCAAACAGTTCAAAGAATATATGGAAAAGTCAAATTAGGGATAGGACCTGTAATTGAAGATGGATTTTACTATGACTTGAAATTGGAACACAGTTTGACTTCAAATGATTTACTTGAAATCGAAAAAGAGATGGAAAAAATCATTAACGAGAATTTAGAAATTATAAGAATGGAGGTTTCCTATGAAGAGGCTGAAAAGCTTTTTAAGGAAAAAGGAGAGCCATTCAAGCTAGAAATATTAAAGGACATTCCGAAAGGGGAAAAAATCACTTTATATCAACAAGGAGAGTTTATTGATCTGTGCCGAGGCCCGCACCTTCCGTCTACTGGTTTTATTAAGTCTTTTAAATTAACTCGTGTATCGGGTGCGTATTGGCGAGGTAACAGTCAAAATGAGGTTCTCCAAAGAGTTTATGGTGTTGCCTTTAAAAAGAAGAAGGATTTAGATGAGTATTTACATTTCTTAGAAGAAGCGGCCAAACGAGATCATCGTAAGCTAGGAAAACAATTGGAGCTGTTCATGTTTTCCGATGAAGCGCCGGGAATGCCATTTTACTTGCCAAAAGGGCAGATTATTAGAAATGAATTAGAAAATTTTTCACGTGAGCTTCAAAGCAAGGCTTATTATGATGAGGTTCGTACTCCTTTTATGATGAATCAGCAGCTTTGGGAGAGATCGGGACACTGGGATCATTACCATGAGAATATGTATTTTTCCGAAGTCGATCAAACTAAGTTTGCGATGAAGCCAATGAACTGTCCTGGGCATATGCTCATATTTAAAAACAGTCTCTATTCTTATCGAGATTTGCCGATTCGATTGGCAGAGTTTGGGCAAGTTCACCGTCATGAGTACAGCGGTGCTTTAAATGGAATGCTACGGGTGCGCACTTTTTGTCAGGATGATGCTCATATTTTTGTTCGTGAGGATCAGATTGAAAGTGAGATTAAGGAGGTATTTCAATTAGTTGACCAAGTGTATCGCACATTTGGCTTTGAGTATTCAGTGGAGCTTTCGACTCGCCCTGAAAATTCAATGGGTGATGACAGCCTTTGGGAAATTTCTGAACGAGCATTAACAAATGTACTTGTGGATTTAGGGATCCACTATCACTTAAACGAAGGCGATGGTGCCTTCTATGGGCCAAAAATTGATTTTCACATAAAAGATGCCTTAAAACGAAGCCATCAATGTGCAACAATTCAGCTTGATTTTCAAATGCCGGAGAAATTTGATTTGAGTTATATCA
>NZ_JBALOZ010000528.1:1371-1716 GCF_036965125.1 Bacillus sp. JJ1503 | reverse complement strand
GAGTTAACGTGAACTCCGCCATTATCTACATTAGTAGGCATGTGATAATATTCATCCATATGAGCCGGATAGACTCCGCTGCCATACGCGGCTCTCTGCGGATTACTGACAACTACACTGTTTGGATCACTTAAGCTGCGCAATCTCGTTACTCCGTCAGCCTTAGCAGCCGGTGCCATAATATCCTCGCCGATTTCCCAATCATCATCATCAACTAGTGCACCAAAGATGTCAGCGAAGGATTCGTTTAATGCTCCAGGCTGATGGCGGTAGACTAAATTCGCCGAATGAGTGATGACACCATGAGTCATTTCGTGGGCAGCCACGTCAAGCCCCGCTGAAAGT
>NZ_JBALOZ010000528.1:0-1338 GCF_036965125.1 Bacillus sp. JJ1503 | reverse complement strand
CCGTCCCCATCCCCATAGGTCATCCAGCGCCCGTTCCAGGATGCATTGTTGTAATTGTTGCCATAGTGAACCCTTGAAATGATTGCCATTCCTTTCCCATCCAAGGAATTACGGCCATGTTCATTTAGAAAATACTCATATACCTTTTCGGAATTATAGTGTGCATCGACAGCTGCCCGATCATAGTCATCGATAAATGCAGCGGAATTCCCAACATACAGGGTATCATTGCTAGAACTATTATCATTTTTAGCATCATACGTAAAAATTCCTTCAAGATTCTCATGAGCGTAATCGGCTAACGCAAACTTCGTTCCTGAACCTGGCTCCCTCACTTGAGAAATATGAATTTCCCTGTGATTACCATGTACACCTAATCCAAAGCCCTTTTGTGTTTTCATTTCATTGGCATCCATTAAGCCATTATACTTATCGATAACCTTTCCTGTGTTTGTATCCACAAATACAAACCAGTTCCCAGGTTCATCTCCCATGAAGTTTACATTCACTTTGTAAGCTGTGTAATTTTCTCCTTCAAAAGGATAGATTACTAGATCAGTAGTTGGCTCATAGGACAATTCTTCAGGAGCATTAACAGAGGATAATGCCACTTTGGTTGCAGCATCACTGCTATAAGCGGCAGTCGTGCTCACTTCATCATCAGCAATATTCTGATAAATCCTTCCGTTAACGGAAACTACCTCATTATTCTCATTGAAGTGAACAATAAGTTCGGATCCTTCTATGTTAACTTCATTTACTGACTGTTGAAAGCGAACATGGGTCATGCCAAGTTCATCTTTTTGTACACCTTTGACTTTTAGGTTTTTATCTGGGTTTTTAATTCCCGTTTTAGCTTCATTTTTTTTCAAATAATTTAATGCATTGGATGGATCACTTGATGAAAATTTTTCCGAAAACCGTTCCTTCACAAATACAGGGACACTAGCCTTCTCATTCCACTCCTTAGAAGCTTGTACACTACTATATGCATTCGAATTCACTTGCAGAGCAAAAACGCTGCTTACTGGAATTGAGCCCATTAATAACGCTGACGACAGGGCTACAGGAACAATTAACTTTTTCTTCATATTTAAATTCCCTCCTATTAAGTTCATTCATATTTAATTATAGATTAATAGAAGAGTTTTGCATGAATATTAGGAATTATTTGGAATTATATAAAAAATGGTAATTAAACCCTAGTTAACATATTATACAGGCATAAAGGACTATTATTCGAATCCCAGTAATTAAATAAAAGATCAGATTCTAAAAAGTCTCTGATCTTAAATAGGAAATGAAGTATATTTAGTTGTAATAAACTATTATCTTATT
>NZ_JBALOZ010000527.1:0-1459 GCF_036965125.1 Bacillus sp. JJ1503 | reverse complement strand
TGCTTAGAGGTCTTGAATTCTTAAAAATAAGGGAAAAAGACCAAAATTAAATGTATTTATTTAATCCCTGCTATTTAGCAGGGATTTTTTTGTTTTTTCGTCACTTTTGAATTCGTTCAAAGGAGTTTCCATAATCAGTAAATCTTTTATTGGAGGCGATTTTATGAAAATTAGAGACATAATCTATTATAAATCTTCCAAGAGAACCGTATATGTGAATAATCTCTAAAATGCAGTTCATTTCCCCTTAACAATTTCTTCATTCGTTAAATATGCCTGCTGTAAATCCCCTTCATCTATATTAACTATCTTCACAAAAAGTATAATTACTCTAAATCTGTTTAAAGAACAATATGCCAAAATTCGCTAACATGAGTATAAAATCGATTATTTATTCAAAAATTATTAATGTAGTATATTATTTAATTAAGGAGTTTTATCCATGAAAATATTACAACGGATCGCTTTAGCTTTAATAATTATTGGCGCTGTAAACTGGGGTCTAATTGGATTTTTTCAATTTGATTTAGTAGCAGGAATCTTTGGTGGACAAGATGCATTTTTGTCCAGAATAATTTATGGTCTTGTAGGTATAAGTGGTTTGATTTGTTTAACTCTTTTATTTGCTCCAATGGACGAAGAGGTTGAACGTAACACGAACCTACAAGGCAATAGAAACCTTAATTATGCTACTGAGTTTGGCGAAGAAACAGATTTATCGAAATTAAAAGATGATGAATAATTTCCTTAAGGAGAGTAAAACAGCTCACCTTCAAGTTTTATCAACATGGAAGTATACAAATTTCTTCTGATGTTAATTCACACATTAGCAAGAAAATTAAAGAGATAGAATGAAGAAATTTGAGGATATATGAAGAATGTCCTCGAATTTTTTTATGAAACAAAATCTGGAAAATTATCAGACAGTTATATTTTGCAAAACATATTAATGAAACTGACCGAAAACAAAAAAACCGCTAGAGCCAACTGCCCCAACGGTTTGAATGTTTAATACATCGTCATATACTGCTCCCGCTCCCAAGGATGGACTTGCGTGCGGAACATATCCCACTCAATTTCTTTTGCCTCTACAAAGTGTTCAAAAATATGTCCGCCCAACGCTGAAACGATAATCTCATTTGCTTTCAGCTTATCAAGTGCTTCTGCTAATGTAGATGGAAGATCATCAATTCCTTCAGCCATTCTTTCTTCCTTACTCATAACATAAATATTTCTGTCAACTGATGCCGGTGGAGTAAGGCTATTCTTTATCCCATCCAGACCAGCCTTTAATAATACAGCCATAGCAAGATAAGGGTTTGCTGCCGGATCAACACTGCGAACCTCTACACGAGTGCTTATTCCTCTTGATGATGGTATACGCACTAATGGTGAACGGTTCTGTGCTGACCAAGCTACATAGCATGGTGCTTCATACCCTGGCACCAAACGCTTATAG
>NZ_JBALOZ010000526.1:0-1717 GCF_036965125.1 Bacillus sp. JJ1503 | reverse complement strand
CTGGATATTTATGTTGAAAATAACTTTGTCGTATAGTATATTAATGGAAATTAGAGGTGAGTATAATGCATTCTTATAAGATTATTATGTCGTTCTCACAATTACATCATCATATCAAGTAGCCTTGCTATCCGATTTTAATAATCGTCAATAGGAAGGCTATTTATCATTAAAACCGTATTTGATTAAGTTCAACACTTAAATCAGGTGCGGTTTTTTTATTTATTAAAAAAATTTGGAGGTTAAGGAATATGAAGAAAATGGATTATCAAAATGTGAAGGGTACACAAGATTATTTACCTAATGATGAAGTAGTACGAAGAAATATTAGAAGAACTTTAGAAGACGTATTTATCCAATACGGATGTAACCCCCTCGAAACACCTATATTAAATTACACGGAATTGCTCGCTTCAAAATATGGTGGAGGTGCTGAAATATTAGAAGAAATGTACACATTAACGGATAGAGGAGAAAGGGATTTAGCTTTAAGATACGACCTTACTATTCCCTTTGCAAAAGTTGTTGCTATGAACCCAACATTGAGGATGCCTTTTAAGAGATATGAAATTGGTAAAGTATTCAGAGATGGTCCAATCAAATCGGGACGTTTTCGTGAATTTACTCAATGTGATGTTGATATTGTGGGAGTGGAATCACAAATTGCTGAAGCAGAATTAATGGTTATGGCATTAGATGTATTCCGTAAACTCGGGTTAAAGGTAATGATTCAATATAACAATCGGAAATTATTAACGGGTATGTTAGAAGTGTTTAATACAGAGGAGGACAAAATAAATAAAGTTGTTTTAATCCTTGATAAACTTGAAAAAGTAGGATTAGAAACGGTAACATCGGAGCTGACTGAACAAGGTCTTTCACCTTCCACTGTCCAATCCATTAAACAGTTTTTGAACGATAAAAATAATAAAAGTTATAGCTACTTTGAGCCTTTTGCAAAACAAAATAAACAAGTTGAACAAGGATTAGAAGAATTGAAAGAACTGGAAACCTATTTAGCTTTCCTAGGTGTTAATGGTAAATGTGTATTTAATCCGTTCTTAGCAAGAGGATTAGAGATATATACTGGCACTATTTATGAAGTTTTTTTAACAGACAAAACCATCAAGTCTAGCATTGGCAGTGGTGGTAGATACGACAATGAAATTGGTGGACTCATTGGTACAAAAGAGAAATTCTCTACGGTTGGAATATCATTTGGTTTAGATGTCATTTATACCGCTTTACAATTATCGAAGGATAGCACGCTAGAAGAATCGAATGTCGATTTTTACATTATACCAATGAATACTCAAAAAGAATCATTATTAGCAGCAAGTTATTTAAGAGAAAAAGGGTATACGGTGGAATTGGAAATGGGGAACAAGAAGTTAGGTAAAGCCTTAGATAAAGCAAATAAAGAGAAAGTACGTAATGTTATCATAATTGGAGAGGAAGAAGTAAAAAATAATCAATTTAAAATCAAAGATATGTTAACTGGTGAAGAAAAAACTGAAGGTTTCCTTTTTAATAAATAACTTTTCTTATTGAACAATAGCGTTAGTTAAAGCAGAATCGAATTATTTTAGGGTTGGTTCCATATTATAATTATTCAATTAAGCCAGCCAATAGAAGTTTCAGTGATTTCAGCAAAACGGGATCAAGTCCCACGGGCGCTATGTTCTATTCCGACTACCCCTATAATAAAACCAAATAA
>NZ_JBALOZ010000525.1:993-1512 GCF_036965125.1 Bacillus sp. JJ1503 | reverse complement strand
GTGCATGAAGAAGGAATTTAAACTGGATGATTCGAATAAGTTTTAGTGAACTTGGTTTTGTTGAATTCTCAAAAAAAATGATTGGAGGATTTCATTGAAAACATTTTTTCGTTATATGGTCGACAGTAGCAAATGAAGATGATTTTGATGCGTATGAATGGCTGTTTTCGAAATCGATTGAGGATTATAGTTATCGTCACCCGGAAGATTCGGATTACCCTGCCATGTTGGAGAGAATTAGAAGCTGGAGAGAAATGTATCTCCAAAATGGAAGGGACACACTTGGTTTTGGTTTATACCTTTTAAGGAACGATTAATTTATACTATACTCAGATTTTTTCATGTCTTTTAACTTTGAAAGATTACACTAAACAGTGAGGAGATTGGTTTTATGCAAGTTGTAGCCAAAATATTTTTAAAACAACTCGACATGCATTGCTATAATAATGAGTGGTTTGCATCCATGGATCAGGCGCTTCAGGGAGTCATCGCAGCTGAGGCAGCATGGACAAGTTCGGG
>NZ_JBALOZ010000525.1:0-986 GCF_036965125.1 Bacillus sp. JJ1503 | reverse complement strand
AACCACTTGATATTTTGGAATGAAGACGTAATCCATCGAATTAAGGGCACAGAGAATCCGCATAAGGCAGAAGACAATGAAGAAACCTTTGGAAATCCGGGGGATCCAGAAGACGAAGTTGGGTGGGCCCAGACAGTGCAGCGCCTTAATGAAGTCATGAATAAATTAAAAACGGTCATTGCGGACCTTGACGATGAAAAGTTAAAAGCTCCGTATGCAGCTAACAGGTACTCTATTGAGCGTTTACTCAGCAATATCATGATGCATGATACGTATCATCTCGGCCAAATTGTTCTGTTGCGAAAGTTGCAATCCTCTTGGGGTGGCGTTGATTGGTCCTAAAGCACCATAATTCAGCGACCTTCCTCGCCCAGCCGTAGAAGCAGTATTGACGGTGTGAAGCCATTTTCATTCTCTATGGTGAAGCGGGTGATTTTCCTGCTTTATGGATGGCAAAACGGGTGTGTTAGTCAAATAAATTAGAACGTATTTGCAGAGCGATCTTTCGCATATTTCATTGTTCAACAGTCCGGCGCTTTTCTTAAATAAGAAGGCGTCTTTTTGCATGTACAACACATTTAGGGATTGAGTTTAATGAGGTGTAAAAAAAGATTGTGAAGTCCTGCACTTAAAGTAAAGGGGGCTTTAGTTAAAGAGGAAATAAGTGATTTTATGATTGAAATCATAATTTAGTTAATTCATTAAAGGGCGCTTTTCTNNAGGGCCATTTAATGGAGTATATTACGTTAAAATTGAATTAATTAAAAACCAGAGAAGGGAGGATTCTTATATGGACTTAGCTTTGGAAATTGCGCGTATTTTACTACCTGTTGTAATGGTGGGGGGATTGCAGTATTTGTAGTTATAAGAATGAAACATAAATATAAGAAAGGACCCTGGGTAAGAAAAAAGCCAAAAGCGCTCAAAATTTATTAGATAGTTTAATACCACTCGGAATGATGATTGGTTGTGTTGTTGCTGTAATT
>NZ_JBALOZ010000524.1:0-1674 GCF_036965125.1 Bacillus sp. JJ1503 | reverse complement strand
AAAACAGGTTTAGAATCATTAGATGAGTTAGAAATATATAGAAGTGATAAAATAAAATCACTAGGCGTTTAAAAACGGCAAAAGTGTATTTTAATTTGCTCTAATAATATTTTGGGTATTCAGTATAATTTTTGTGTTCACCAGTAAATGTAATGGAATTAAAAATAAATTGGAGATGGATAAAATGGATGAAAAGGTCATGACGTGCTTCCATTGTGGTAATAAAACATCCATGAAATGTGTTAGCCACCATAGAATAACCGATAATGACGAGATATGGGACTACAGCTATTCACCTTATAAACCCGTTCATGTTATAACGTTTGGCTCAGAATGGTTTCTATATTTATGTCCAGTATGTAAAGAGGTAACACTTGAGAAAGAAACATGGTGTAGCGAGGAAACGGAACCCAATGGTAAGCCTATTACATATCAAAAAATAGTTATCCAAGATTTGAAGCAAAAGAAGAATATGTTCCTAAAGGCGTTAAGGATGCTTTTGATGCAGCACTTAAAGTTAGGAATTTAGACGGAGCTATTTGTATTTTAGCTTTAAGAAGAGCACTTGAAAAATTGTGTAAGCATAAATGTGCAGAAGGGAAGGATTTATTTAGCAAACTTAAGGATTTGCAGAATAAAAAGATACTTCCCGAGATTATTAAAGATTTGTCATATATCTTAAGAAAAGAGGGAAATTCTGCGGCTCATGCAGATGATATAGAGTTCGACCAGGATACAGTAAATTTAATGGTTGAATTCACTCAAACTATCATTGATTATGTATACACACTACCGGAGAAAATAAAGAAAGCGCAAGAAAGAATTAAAAACCACGAACCAGAAAAGGAAAAAGTATAAAATTATTTAAGATGTATTTACCACTTATGATTTCATTAAAAATCGCAAGTAACAATGGGGATGGCTAGGTTACTTGCGATTCAAAATATAAAAAATGTAAATAATTAGCGAAAAAATAATTAAAGGAAAAAATATTTATTGGTGTTATTCTAATAACTTATTACTAATTTGTATAGTTTGCAATGGATGTAATTCTTTATACTTATAAATTGAAGCAATGATTACTTGGTTATCGGAAAATTCCTCCATTAATATATTCATAGTCTCACTAATATTTTCTTGATCTACTTCACGTCCGCTCGGTGAATCAAGAACTATAGGTAATTTAAAACCGATAATTTTTTGTATTTCTAGAATATAGGCCATTTTAAATGAAAAAACTATTTTATGTAATACTGCTCCACTTAATGATTTTAAATCAGATGTAAATATGTAGTCTTTATTAGGGTTAATAATGTCAATCACCCCTAATTTTTTTGCGAATTTTGTTATTGATTTATGTAAGTTATCAACTATCGTGTTATTAATTATAGTCTTATCTAGTATTGCTTTCTTTAAACTTTTATTTTCCGTACTTAATTGAATTATTATTTTCCTTATTTGTTCAGGATTGATATTTAAATGAGCTATTTGGCTATCAAATTTCTCAATTTCAGACTGAACGTCTATAAGATTATAGGAGTCTGTGAGTCTCTGTTTTAGCTTAGATAACTCTGTATTTATAGTAGCAAGTTTTATTTTTACCATGTTATAACGCGTATCAATATATCTTTGATTATCATCAAAATGTACAATGGTATTTCTAGTAACTGGAAT
>NZ_JBALOZ010000523.1:0-2268 GCF_036965125.1 Bacillus sp. JJ1503 | reverse complement strand
AAATAAAAAATAGTCTTCAGCTTTCAGCTGAACAATATATTAAAATACAATCTCTAATTGAAGAATTTCAATTCGATTTTAATGTTGATGAATTAATTGAATTTATTCGTACAAGTATAAGTGCAAGAGAAGAAGCAAAGTTTGAGTTTACTAAAAACCTTAGTGATGTATTGTCTTTAATTAATGATTATGGATCTAATTTGGAGATTTGTAGAGAGGATTTAGCTTTTATAAGAGTTGAATCCATTTTAGGTCTAGCTAATAAATCCGAATTAATAAATGTGAAAAATGAGCTTCAACGTCAAGTGACAATTGGTAAGGAACAGTATGGAATAACAGAATTTACAAAACTGCCTCCTATAATTACAACTGAAAAAGATATTGTTGTATTTATTATTAATGAGGATCAGCCAAATTATGTAACTAATAAGTCAATAACAGGAGAAATAATAGTATTAAATGGAGATTTTCAAAATACAAATTTAGATAATAAAATAGTAGTAATAGAATGTGCTGATCCTGGATATGACTGGATATTTACTCACTCTATTGTTGGACTAATAACTAAATATGGTGGTGCTAATTCTCATATGGCTATTAGATGTACTGAATTTAATATTCCTGCAGCAATTGGTTGCGGTGAGGTAATTTATACTAAAGTAGTAAGCTCAAAATTAGCTGAATTAAATTGTGGTGTAGGCTATGTTAAAGTACAGTAAAAAGCTTATAGCTATCTCACAAAGAGTTTCTAATTCATTTAACTATAATGAAACTAGAGATTGCTTGGATCAAGAATGGACAACTCTATTTGAACATTTAAACATAATCCCTTTGATTGTTCCTAATAAATTAGAAAGATTAAATGATTTCTTAAATAGCTTTGACATTCAAGGAATTATTTTATCTGGAGGAAATGATATTTCGCCAGTGCTATATGGAGGAAACCCTTCAATTTCAAAAAATGTTTCTTTTGAAAGGGACAAAACAGAAATAGGATTAATTAATTATGGAATAGAACAAAATATACCTATCTTAGGTGTTTGCCGTGGAATGCAGATGTTAAATGTTTTTTTCGGCGGGAAAATTGAGCAAGATCTTAAATCAATTGGTGAAAACCATATCATTCAAAGTCATCCCATAAGTATGGTTAATAATATTTTTAATGAATGGAATGAATGTTATGAGTGTAACGTCAATTCTTATCATAACCAGGGAATTCTTATAGAGAATTTAGGAGAAGATTTAGAGGTTTTATATAAAACAAATATCTTAGTAGAAGCACTTTATCATAAAAAATTACCGATTATAGGTATACAATGGCACCCAGAAAGAGAAAAGACAATTACCAAATTAGATAAATATATATTTGATTATCTTTTTAAATAGAGGAGTGGAAAATTTGAAAGCCTTTATACTGGCAGCAGGAGAAGGGAAAAGATTAAGGCCCTATACGGAGAATTTACCAAAATGTAAAGTAAGTTTGGCAGGGATACCGTTGATTGAAAGGCAAATTGAAACATTGGTGAAATCAGGTATAAATGATATTACTTTGTTAACTGGATACCATTCGCAAGAGTTAAATTATCTAAAGATGAGTACTTTGCATAACCCGTATTATCATTGTACGAATATGGTGTTTACTCTTATGTATGCTATGGAGGATATAGCTGATTTAGATTCAGTAATAATATCTTATGGAGATATTATTTATGATACCGATATAATTGAACAATTAATAAAATCTGATCAAGATATTTCTGTAGTTATTGATAACGATTGGAAAAAATACTGGATATCGAGATTTTCGAATCCTTTAGATGATTTAGAAACATTAAAAATCAATGAAAAAGGATTTATTGAAGAAATTGGAAAAAATTCTAAATCGTTTAAAGAAATACAAGGCCAATATATTGGTTTAATGAAATTTCAAGGAAATGGCATAAAGAACTTAGTTTTACATATTCAAAAGATTCTTGGAATAAAAAGTAAAAATGAAATTGTTAGTATCGAGAATGTATTAAATAAGAATTATTATATGACAGATCTTATTCAGGATATTATAGATGCTGGAAATGAAGTGTGTCCAATTTTTATAAATGGTAATTGGATTGAAATTGATACTGTAGAAGATTATCAAAGCATAGAAAAGATATACAACAACGCACAAACTGTGAAAGAAAATAGAGAATTAATGATATCTATGAAGAAACATTAGAATATTAATTTTGTATAGTTTTGATAAATAATTAAAATGCGGATTAATTAATA
>NZ_JBALOZ010000522.1:0-1458 GCF_036965125.1 Bacillus sp. JJ1503 | reverse complement strand
CTGTTGCATATATGTTAAAATAACAACAGGCTTTCAATGCCATTATTCTATTTATCCAAGGAGAAGGATTATGTCAAAAGTATTTGTATTCGGTCATAAAAACCCTGACACAGATTCAATCTGTTCTGCTATAGCGTACGCAGAATTAAAAACAAAATTAGGTGTAGAGGCAGAACCGATCCGCTTAGGACAAGTAAATGCTGAAACTCAATTTGCGCTTGATACTTTCAAGATTGAGGCGCCACGTCTTGTCGAAGCCGTATCTAAGGAAGTTAGTGAAGTCATTCTTGTCGACCATAACGAATTCCAACAAAGTGCTGATGATATTCGTGATGTAAGAGTTCTTGAAGTCATTGACCATCACCGCATCGCCAACTTTGAAACGAGCGACCCTCTTTATTACCGTGCTGAGCCAGTCGGCTGCACTGCAACCATTTTAAAGAAACTCTATAAAGAAAACGCTGTGGAAATTAGTAAAGAAACCGCTGGATTAATGCTTTCAGCGATTATTTCTGATTCCTTATTGTTCAAATCTCCTACATGCACAGAGGAAGATGTGGCAGCAGCACGCGAGCTAGCAGAAATTGCTGGAGTCAATGCTGAGGAATATGGGTTAGCTATGCTTAAGGCAGGTGCAGACCTGAGTGATAAAACGATTGATCAACTGATCACTCTTGACGCTAAGGAATTCCAAATGGGCAGCTACAAAACGGAAATTGCTCAAGTAAATGCTGTAGATCTAAATGACGTTCTAAGCCGCCAGGACGAGCTCGAAGCAAAGCTATCCGAAGTTGTTAAAAACAAGGAATTAGATTTATTCCTTTTCGTTCTTACTGACATTTTAAACAATGATTCCGTTGCCATCGCAGTTGGAAACGAAACGAAAGCAGTGGAAGAGGCTTATAACGTAAAGCTTGAAAATAACCGCGCCCTATTAAAAGGCGTTGTTTCCCGTAAGAAACAGATCGTTCCAGGACTTACAAGAGCTTTAACTGAAAAATAATCATGACCACAAAAAAGGAGAAACAATTAGTTGTTCCTCCTTTTTTCTTTCCTTTATAATTCCAAGTATTCCTTCGTTAAACGATCCATTAATTCCTTTACAGATGTACTAGCCGCTAGGCGCAACCCTTGGCCTGCCCATAAGGACATATACTCCCGGTTATTTAATTTAGCAGCCTGTTTTCTTATAGGACCTGTTAAATCATTCTGCAAGGGAAAAGGAAGAATTCCGGTCGATTGACCTTCCATTTCCTTTATAAAGTTATTGCGAATACCCCTAGCCAGTTTCCCGGAAAAAGCCTTCGTTAACGTGGTTTGCTCCTCGGTCGAATTTAATATTGCTTCCTTATAAATAGAATGTGCTCCACTTTCTTTACACGGTAAAAAGGCAGTGCCAAGCTGGACACCCTTCGCCCCTAGAATGAAGGCTGCAGCCATTCCTCTTGCATCCATAAT
>NZ_JBALOZ010000521.1:0-988 GCF_036965125.1 Bacillus sp. JJ1503 | reverse complement strand
TCTCAATCAATAGAAGGTGTGGGAAGTTACTTTGCATATATTAAATTGTCTGAAGTACAGCAAAAACAAGGAAATTTACTTAAGGCACTAGACTCATCTTTTTCTGCTCTGGAGATAAATAAAAATTTCCCTCCTGCCCTCTCTCAGTATTTTTTTATATTAAAATCAGCGGGAATAAATGAAAACGATATAAATGAAAATTTGAAAAAGTCATATCCTATCTTTGATGTGAAAGGATTGGAAATCCTAGTTGGTGTTCTTTATGCTCATAGAAATAAGCTACTTCAATATTATATAGATGAGTATAATATTGAAGTAAATAATTCAGTTTTAGCAATTTCCGCTCTTTATAATAAAAAATACGAAGAAGCTAGTTTGATATGGGAAAAAGAGAATATTTTAGATAATAATATTTTTAGTGATGTTTTTACTTTACTAATGGTTCAAGAAAATGAAGAGTTATTGAGAAAGTTATTGCAGAGTATGAATCTCAATAAAAAAGAAAAGGTAGAATTGACTTCAATAGTAAATAAAAGTGATAATAAACTGATTTCTTTTTCAGAAACCATTTATGACATGATAAAAAACGCATGTATAAATTTATTAAGAGTAGATGAAGAGTCTGTATTTTTGGAAACATATAGAAAGCTAAACTTAAATGTACAACAAAAAGAGCAATTAATAAGTTCTTTAATAAATAATGGCTACTTAAAGATAGCCATTGATCTATTAACTGATGAATTGAATACAAACAGTAAAAATTATGAACTTATAGGTTTACTAGCAGATGGGTATTCAAGACAAAATAGATTTAAAGAAGCACTAGACTTGTATACCCAATTAATTGAAAAAGTGGGTAGTTACTCTTCATATAATAGATTGTATAATTTATATCAAAAAATTAACTATAGTGATGGATTACCTTTAATAGAGACACAAATGAAGATTATTTTAGAAAACGAATAAGATGTTTTTTATAAATAAGCAC
>NZ_JBALOZ010000520.1:0-1217 GCF_036965125.1 Bacillus sp. JJ1503 | reverse complement strand
TATCTATATTTTTTGTATTCTTTTATTAATCGTATTGAATAATTTACAGAATAACGGATAAAGTTGTTCATCTCTACTAATTATTACATAAAGTAATATACATGTTCCATAAACAACAAAACCAGTTATTATTTGATAAAATAAAGTACTTATTTGTTCTCCCATAATGTCTCCTAAAAACCGAACTGGAAAATACATAATTAATCCAAAGATACCATATTTAAAATTTGAAATAACATACTTACATATATTTAGCTTCCTTCTTACAGAAATAAAAATAATTATCGTTACAGTAGCTTCAGCGGCAATAGTTGCAATAACTGCACCTAGGGCAAATAACGAAGGAATTAACATTAAATTCAACACCAAATTTACTAGTGCTCCGCATATTGTAGAAATTATATATACTTTATTTTTATTTTTTGGAATTAAATACTGAGTCCTTACTATGTTTGACCAAGCAATTAACAAAATTGTTGGAGACATATAAGTGATCAAAGGACCACTTTCTCTAAACTCACTTCCAAAGAACACAGGTGCTAATATAGTAGATATCGCACTAATACCAAAAAGTATTGGATAAGTAATAATTGATATAAACATCATTGACTTTTCAATATATATTCTTAATTCACTATTTTTATTATTTGCTACCAAATTTGACATTCTAGGTAACATTACTGTTCCAACAGCAATCAAAATACCTAAAGGTATACTAATTAGCTTTCCTGCATTTTCATATAGCCCTAGTTGGGACATACCTACCATTGACCCAATCATAATTTTATCCATTACTTTATAAATACTATAAGCAATTACAGGCACAAATAAAACCAAATTAGGCTTAATATGCTTTTTAATTTCTTTTAAAGAAGGCTTAACAAAAGAAACATGTTTTTTAACGAGTACCCATACTGCACTTTGGCTTAAAAATGTACCAAATGACATTATTAATGTATATATCCATAAATCATTACTTGTCCTTACAAACAAAAATATACTAACTAATACTATTATTTTGATTATAATATTACGTATAATGGTTATCTTGAATTTTTCTAAACCAAAAAAGAACCAATTTATATCAAACTGAGCTGAAATAATAAAGAATAGATGTAGTAGTAAAATTAAATTATTTTCGTCTATAAAGAAAATAATAAATATTAAATAAATACAAATAGATACAATTCCAGTAAAAAATTGCATTGCATAAATAT
>NZ_JBALOZ010000519.1:1445-2399 GCF_036965125.1 Bacillus sp. JJ1503 | reverse complement strand
TTAATGAAACATATTCTTTTCTTTTTTAAGGAAAGAAAGGGGTTGCTATGAGATTACGGTTAATAATCATTACCTTTATTTGTGCCTATGCAGTATTGTTCCTTCAACCCATTAATATTCAAGCAAGTACCAACCAACAACCTAATATTGAAACAAAACCTAATAACTATTTATTCGATGTAAAAAATATGTCACCTGGGGATTGGGCGACAAGGACTTTAACTATTCAAAACCGTGGAGAAAGTGATTTTACCTATAATTCAGAGTCTTATTATAAAGCTGGTTCAAGGAAACTTTACAATGAATTTCTTTTAAAAGTATGGGATTCCAAGGGGCTCTTGTTTGAAGGGAAGTTAAAAGATTTCGATGGGTTTAAGCCTAGACATTTACCTTCAAAAAACGAAGAGGATTTAAAGTTTGAGGTAACTTTCCCCTATGAACTAGGTAATGAATTTCAAGGGTTAGCTTTTAATTTTGAGTTAAGGTTTGTAATGGAAAATTCAGGGCAGAGTCCTAATCCAAACCCTGATCCTGATCCAAATCCAAACTCAAACCAAGATTCCAATTCAACCACTGACCCCGATCCAATACATGATAACGTTGCTCCTCCTACTAGCTCTGAAACAGAGTCAGATCAAGAAAATGATCAAAATAATAATATAGAAAATCCTGCTGCAGAAGAGGATACGGCTATGCCGATTCCTCTTCGTTCAATTCCTATTGAAGAATTGGATGCACCAATCGAAAAGGGGCAAATCTTACCTTCAACAGCTACAAATATGTATAACTATTTATTAATAGGGGTCATATTAATGACTGCAGGCGGCGGTTTTCTTCTATATCAAAAAAGACGAATAAGAGATAATCAAAGGCCTTGATTGGAAATAATACGATCAAGGCCCTTATTAATAGTAATGGATCAGGAATGATAATAATTGAAAATGAATTTAAAGA
>NZ_JBALOZ010000519.1:0-1389 GCF_036965125.1 Bacillus sp. JJ1503 | reverse complement strand
TTTACCAAACAAATCCTTTCTATTTTCTTGGTTATAAAGTAATTCTATCTGCTGCTCTATTTATGTTCCTTTTTATAAAAAAACTTCCCCGTAAAAAAATTGTACATAATTTAGCCCTTGCAGCCACTGGCTTATATACGATTGTGTTTGTTATTCATGCCATTTGGATTATAACACTCATATAAAATAATAAAAAAGAATTTCGACTATATTTAACACAATTATGATTGAAACTAGATAAAAATAGATATCTTTTCTAAGATTAAAGGGATTTATGTAAATATTGTGGTAAATTGTAAAAAAATGTAGAAAAAAGGGTAAAAATTATTTGAAAATTTACAAAATATAACACAATTACCAAAAGCCTATCTATTACAATATAACTAGATGATCATTACATAAGGAAATAGCTTCAGAAAAAGGCAAACCTATTGAAAAATAGGGACGCAAAGTCACAGGTCTAAAGTATGGATAAAGCGTTCTTTTTTAAAATATTGCTGCATAAACTCAATATAGCAGGCAGCTCATAGAAAAGGCAGATTCCATACCAAGATGGCTGGATTGCCTGGAATACGATTCGTATTTTGGGGGGAAGAGTGTGGGGAAAACGAGAGTTCCAATGGAATTACTAGACAGTGAGTGGATGAATTTAATCATGAAGGCGAAGCAAATGGGGATTAAGAAAGAGGAAATCAGGGAGTTTTTATTAAAAACTGGGGTAAAAAAGCTAGCTTTAGAAGTAGCTGAATAGAGATAAATGCACAAATAGTTAAGTGTTTCTAAAAGGACTACTGTTCTTTATAGAAATGCTTTTTATTTTGCAAAAAAGACGCAGAGGGTCAATGTTTACCTTTGCGTCTTCTTACGAACAGCCAATAACTCATTTATTTTGATCAATTCTCCATTTATTAAATTCAAGAAATTCCCGGAACTGGTCTTTAGAAACACCAGAATTCATGGCTTCTTGTACGATATCGATCCATTCCGAATCCAATTCATCTGTATTCGGCTGTTCATGAATTAAATGATCAACCGGTACAAGAAGAACAGCTGCGATTTTTTCAAGAAATTGTATGGAAGGATTAGTTTGCAGGTTTCTTTCCAGCGAACTTAAGTATGATTTGGCAACACCAGCTTGTTCGGCAAGCTCGGATAACGACATTTTCTTTTCTTTACGAAGTAATTTTACGCGATCACCGATCATCCAATCTCACACACCTTATCAATAAATAATATTAAATCAATTGGAATTTCTGTATTGAGAACGGATTGTTCAAAATATATATTTACATCTTAACATAAACTTCGTTTAGTTGAAAAAAAATTTGTGGGTAATATGTATTTTTTCAAAAAATATAAAAATTTGAAAGTGAGAGGGCTGTTCTATAG
>NZ_JBALOZ010000518.1:0-1160 GCF_036965125.1 Bacillus sp. JJ1503 | reverse complement strand
GAATAGCGGATCTCGTGAAACAGGAAGAACGCCAGAGAATCGCCCGAGATTTGCATGATACATTAGGGCAAAAGCTCTCTCTCATTGGATTAAAGAGTGATTTGGCAAGAAGATTAGTGTACAAAGACCAGGAACAAGCACGAAATGAAATGAAGGATGTTCAGCAAACGGCTAGAACAGCATTAAATGAAGTACGAAAAATGGTTTCTCAAATGAGGGGTATACGGATAAAAGAAGAACTTGTTAGCATAAAGCAGCTTCTTGATGCAGCACAAATCGAATTCATTTGCAGCAATGAACTAAAGCTTACTAATGTATCCATTTTTCTTGAGAACATTCTCAGCATGTGTATGAAGGAAGCAGTAACAAATGTTGTTAAGCATAGCAAGGCTACGAAATGTAAAATAACAATTGAGCAAACAGCAAATGAGGTCTGTATAAAGATTAAAGATAACGGGATTGGTATCGGAAGCAATTATGACGAGTTAAAAGGCAGCGGATTACTTGGTATTAAAGAACGGCTGGAATTTGTCAATGGCACGCTAGATATCAGTGAACAAGATGGGACTGCCATTACGATGAAAGTACCAAATGTTATAAAGCAGGCAGATTAGGAGGAACATTCATGATTCGGATTGTCATTGCAGAGGACCAGCGCATGATGTTAGGGGCATTAGGTTCACTGCTCAATTTGGAAGATGATATGGAAGTAGTCGGAAAAGCGAGCAATGGAGAAGAAGCCATTTCACTCGTAAAAAAATATAAGCCAGACGTTTGTATGATGGATATCGAAATGCCGGAAAAAAGTGGACTTGAGGCAGCGGAAGAATTAAAGGAATCCGGTTGCAAGGTCATTATCCTAACCACTTTTGCAAGAACAGGTTATTTTCAAAGAGCATTGAAGGCTGGTGTACGAGGCTATTTATTAAAGGATAGTCCAAGTGAAGAGCTGGCAGACTCAATCAGAACTGTGATGGCCGGAAGAAGAATTTATGCGCCAGAATTAATGGATGATGTTTATAACGAAGAAAACCCTTTAACAGATCGGGAAAAAGCGGTTCTTGAGCTTGTGGCTGATGGAAAAAACACGAAAGAAATTGCTGATGAATTGAGCATTAAAACAGGGACTGTCCGAAATTATATCTCGCAAATTCTAGATA
>NZ_JBALOZ010000517.1:0-1399 GCF_036965125.1 Bacillus sp. JJ1503 | reverse complement strand
GCTGCGGATCGGGAGGAAGCTGTGGCTGCTCTTAATGTACATACGGCATTGGATTACTCCGATGCCGTTTTTCTTTTTTATTACAGTCATTTAGCAAATATGGCAAAGATTTTGTATTCCTATTCAAGCCCATTGAAAGATCATGTTTTTTTGTGCTAGACTTATGAAAATAGTTGTTTTTGAAGGGGAAGAAATTATGCTGGGTCAGCGGCAAGGGATTATTGTCTGGCTTTATTCTTTAAAACAGGCAAAAATGTTAAGAAGATTCGGAAATGTTCATTATGTTTCTAAAAGATTAAAATATGTAGTGTTATATTGTAATCTTGACGAAACAGAGGAAATAATGGCAAAAATAAGTGCTTTTTCATTTGTAAAAAAGGTTGAACCATCGTATAAACCTTTCTTGAAGTTGGAATTTGAGAATTCAAAGCCAGATAAAGCAAAGGAATACGATTATAAGATGGGCATATAAAAGGTGAGGGCATTAGTCCTTGCCTTTTTCAATTTTTCCATTACATGCTATTAACTGTTTTAACCTAAATAAACAGATCGAAGAAAAAAACTATTTTTTCGTCATATTTATACAAAATTCATGTACTGATGCACTCGGATTTGCTATGGTTATTATTAGGAAAGTTAGTGAAGGGGATTAGTATGTGGAAAACATTTGTTCTAATTTCTATCGTGTTAACAACAGTTATCGGAGGTATGTTGTTTTGGCAATGGAAGGCATATTCAAAGCAAAACGAATTCACAAATGAAACTTTTGAGAGAGCAGTCCAAGAAATAACTGTTAAATCGAACGCAAATGAGCTGTCTATCACACAAAAGATAACAGGACTTACAGCCGGGAATGAATATAAGGTTGAAAAGCCTGAAAGCCTTTTTCGCTGGTCATGTATCAATATTAATAATAAACCTTGCGAATCAAAGGAGGATCAGGCATTAATTTTAATCCCTGAACAGAATCAGCTCGTATTTGAATATATAATCCCGATTACAAAGGATAGTAAGGCCTTTTTACTTGAAGATTGGACCACATCTTTGTCTGAGGTTGCTGTAACAAGATCATCTATTATTATTGTTGATTCTGTTAAAAAAGGCGGTACATGGGCAGCAGGGGCAATGCTGAAGGGATTCAAAGAAATGGATTTAATTGATTATTATTATTTTGAGGGAATCGGAAGCGCTCCTGCTGTTTATTGGCAGTCTGAACCTCTCCTAGCTACAGAAAGCAAAAATGGGCTGGTTACTTATTTTAGCAATCAAGAAATTAACAATACTATTATTAAGGAGATTCAAAGTCTAAAAGATTTTCCTTACATATCTGTCATTTTTACGAATCAAATTAATGAACAGTCTAGCAAAGGTCTTTTAATTTCAAAACCAGATATTAAAG
>NZ_JBALOZ010000516.1:0-1394 GCF_036965125.1 Bacillus sp. JJ1503 | reverse complement strand
TTTTTGCATCACTATAATAAACAGTTTGGACTTAATTCTTCTCATAATTGTTTGTAATTTCAACCCATACATTAACACCGCCTGCTGCACCACCATATAGTTCATAATAAGCATTGGCCGTATATTCCCCAGTGGGTGATGTTATAGGACCAGGTCCTTTTTGGGTGAATTCTCTATCAATATCACTAAATGTAAAAAAGTAAACTTTATATATGTAGATTGAAGATGCCATAACAACCCCTGACAACGTTGCAATCAGCAATTGTTTAGGGAAGGCTTTCTTTTTGATGAAAGAAATTATTATGTTAGCACATAAAATCAAAAATAATATAACCGTAATGAAAGAAATTAAGAGACCTAATAAAATTAATATAATAATCCCCCCTTCATAAGCTCAATAACAATCATCTCAAATAATGATAATTTCGCAATACTCATATTCAACAATCTGGCCCGATTGTTGAATAGTGTAGAATTCAAACTAGCTACATTAAAACGCTCTTTTTAGTTTAATTTGGACCCTAATAAATCATCTAAAAAAATAGTATTAATCTCGGTTTCAATAATTTTACTATCTACATATTTAACAGAGTATGCCTTTGCTTTTGGTCTTGAACTAACAGAAATGTTTAGTGTTTCATTAATAAAGTGAAGAGCCACACCGTCATCAACTGCATAACCTTCTTTTATTTTTCCTTCTAATATTAGTTGGTGATATGAGGGCTTCCTTTTATTCTCTCCATCATAATGAGGACAATTACTGCCCTTCAAGTAGCCTAAACAATCTATCTTATATAAAGGTGCATTTAATGGATCAGTTAATCCTTCTTCGAACCAACAAATTGAACCAGCACTTAGTCCAGTAAGTATAACTCCTTTTTCATATGCTTTTTTCAAAGCGTTATCTAATCCCCATTCCTTCCACAAAAGAAGCATATTTCTGGTGTTACCTCCACCGACATATATAACATCTTGCTCAAGAACATATTTTTCTAAGTCTTTAAATTCTGGTTCAAATAAAGATAATTTTCAAAACTTTAATATAGATACCCAATTTTCTTTAAAGGTGTTGTCTGAATAATTGCCCTAAAATGAAAATAAGTGCTGACCCTTGTTACAGGAAAGCGCCCTGTAATGGAATAACTAAAATATGGCCGTTGTACAAAAATAACTTAATTGTTCTTGTACCAACGCCCCCATTAGTTCAACATGAAAATATTAATTTCGTAAAACATATGGGGGTTTTATTTTTTATTTCCACGAGACCAGATCACGATTGGAATGATTACTAAGGACATAATCCCGCCAGTAATTGATAACGTTTCGTATCTTGGACCAGCAACAACCATTCCCGACAAGGCACCACCAGAAGCTCCTGCTATCGCAATACCTTG
>NZ_JBALOZ010000515.1:0-1873 GCF_036965125.1 Bacillus sp. JJ1503 | reverse complement strand
CATTGTACGTATTTGGAACATTCGAAAAGCGTGGTAACTATATTTTTCGGAAACGAGCATATCTTGAATGGGGGGGTAGTACAAATATTATAGGAAGTATCATTTTGCTTAATCCTGGTGGGGAAAAATTTGAAAAAGAACAATGGAATGATTAAAATAGTGCAAAAATAGCACGTGCCGAAGGTCAAATTATGTATAAGTTTTTATGAATTCTAGATGTTCACAGTCTCCAATAAGATTAATTCAAAGTGGGTGTTTAAACTATGAATATACTAGTTACAGGCGGTGCCGGCTATATAGGATCACATACCAGTGTTGCTTTGATTGATGCAGGACATTCAGTCATTGTTGCTGATAATCTTTCTAACAGTAAAGCTGAAGCGGCAGAAAGGATAGAACAAATAACGAAAAAAGAAATAACTTTTTATCCGATTGATGTAACTGATGAATCAGCAGTCAACACCATCTTTTCTAATCATGAAATAGATGGTGTTATTCATTTTGCTGGACTTAAAGCGGTGGGAGAGTCAGTCGAAAAGCCACTAGCTTATTATCATAATAATATCGTCAGCACGATGATTCTCGCTAAAGCATGTCAGAAATATAACGTTAAGCGGTTTGTCTTTAGCTCATCGGCTACTGTTTATGGAGACAATAAAGTACCATTTGAGGAGAGTATGGATCTCCTTTCAACGACAAACCCATATGGTGAAACTAAAGCAATGAGTGAGCGTATTCTTACTGATATAGCAAAAGCTAATCCTAGCTTCTCAGTATCGCTGCTTAGATACTTCAATCCAGTAGGAGCTCATGAAAGCGGATTAATTGGAGAATCACCAAATGGAATCCCAAATAACCTTATGCCGTATGTCACTCAAGTTGCTAAGGGTAAGCTCCAGAGATTGAGAGTCTTTGGAAATGACTATCCAACCGTGGATGGTACAGGGGTTAGAGACTATATTCATGTCATGGATCTAGCAGAGGGGCATGTTGCTGCATTAAACAATCTTTTCGAGGGAGTTCATACCTATAACTTAGGAACAGGAAAAGGTACTAGTGTCCTAGAGCTTGTGCAAGCTTTTGAAGAAGCAAATGGTATTAAAATACCTTATGAAATTGTTGATCGGAGACCTGGGGATATTGCTTCATGCTATGCTGATGTTTCGAAAGCAAAAAGGAAACTGGGCTGGGAGGCTAAACGTGATATTGTTGACATGTGTCGGGATGCTTGGCGGTTTGAGAGGGATTATAGGGAGTGAAAGGAACTTAGTTCTCGTGCCAGATTATAGGAAGTATTATTTTACTTAATCCTGTTGGGGCAAAATTATAAACAAACAATGGAATGATTTAAAAAGTGCAAAAATAGCATGTTCCGAAGGTCAAATTACGTGTAATCTAGGAAAAATCTATCTGATTGAAAAAGTAATGAAAAAAGTGTTCTTCCCACTTGAAGTCATCTTCTGCTTTTTAATCATTTTTTAATTGTATAAAATTTATTGTCTAAGTGAATTGGCTTTATTTGTTGAAAATAATGCTATAAACAGTTGTGTTTATTATCTATTTAGATGATAAATCAATTTAAAGATGAATTTTGGGAAGTAGGGAATTTGGAATGAAAATATTATATGTTACGACAATTTCAAATACAGTTAATGCTTTTTTAATTCCCCATATAAGGATGTTAATAGCCCAAGGCCATCAAGTTGATGTTGCTTTTAATATAGTTCAAGAAGTAAGTCACGAATTAATTAATATGGGTTGCAAAATACATCAAATAGAGTTTCAAAGATCTCCTTTAAAAAGGGAAAACTTATTAGCATATAAAAAAGTAAAAAATTTAGTAATAAGAGAGGGATATGATTTAGTTCATACA
>NZ_JBALOZ010000514.1:0-5677 GCF_036965125.1 Bacillus sp. JJ1503 | reverse complement strand
TATTTTATATATGCCCCATTTTATTATAATCACGTTTCTTCCGCAAACAATCAGTATTAATTTTGTGATTTTATTGTTAAATAAAGGTATACTGAGGGTGGAGGTGGCAAAATGAGCGAGCAAGAAAAAATTCGGTTGACATCCTTGTCAACAAAAGCCGGCTGAGGCTGTAAAATTGGTCCAGAGGACTTGACGCAAGTTTTGCGTCTATTACCACAGCAAGAACGAGTACCTGAGCTACTTGTCGGCCATGAAACATCAGATGATGCTGGTGTATATCAATTAACCGATTCAATTGCTTTAATTCAAACAGTTGATTATTTCACTCCAATTGTTGATGACCCATACATGTTTGGTCAAATTGCCGCCGCAAATGCATTAAGTGATGTATATGCGATGGGCGGTCAGCCAAAAACAGTGCTTAATATTGTTGGCTATCCTGTAAAAAAACTTGGACCAGACATGCTGGCTGAGATTTTAAGAGGTGCAGCCGATAAAGTGAATGAGGCTGGGGCCATTACGGTTGGCGGGCATTCTGTTGATGATCAGGAACCTAAATTTGGGTTGTCTGTCACAGGGATTGTTCATCCAGAACGTTTCTGGAAAAATGTCGGTGCAAAACCAGGGGATTCCCTTGTTTTAACAAAACCAATTGGTGTTGGGATTTTGACGACTGGGATCAAAAGGGGTGCTGTTACCGAGGATCAAGAACGAGCGGTTACTGATACAATGGCCATGCTAAATAAAACGGCTGCGGAAATTTTGACTGCCTTTGAACCCCATGCCGTAACAGACGTAACCGGGTTCGGATTACTTGGACATGGAAGTGAAATGTCTCGTGGAAGTGATGTAAGCTTTGAAGTTTATTTCGATAAAGTTCCGCTATTAGACGGTACATACAAACTTGCTGAACAAGGAATCGTCCCAGGGGGCTCGAAAGCGAACCATAAATGGCTGATTGAGGATGTACAATACGATAATATCTCCTTTGAAAACCAATTAATATTATGTGACGCTATTACTTCTGGAGGGTTGCTTGTTTCAATGCCGGAAAATCAGGCGGCCGACTATATAACAAAATTACATGAAGCTGGATTGCCATATGCGTCCATTATTGGCAAGGTAGTTTCTAAAAAGGATAAATTAATTTACGTCAAATAATAATTGCTTCCCTTTTACTCAAAAATCATTTTTAAAGGATGGTTTTCATGGAAGTTCGAGAATATTCAAAGAGATTGGTTGTTGAGAAAAGTTCTCCAACGCTTGACTACCTATCATTATTGCAAAAGAATCACATGGAAAAGATCCCTTTTGAAAATCTCGATGTTACAAGAAAGGTTAATATTGAATTAGACCTATGCCGAATTTACAATAAAGTAATTGGCCTGCATCGCGGCGGTTTTTGCTATGAGCTAAATGGTCTTTTCCAGCAATTATTAACCGAGCTCGGCTTTAAGTCTCATTTAATTGCTTGTACGGTCAATAAGTCAACCGGATGGGCAAAACCAGATACCCATGTCGCAATCATTGTTCATCTCGATCATCTCTATCTTGTTGACGTTGGATTCGGTGACTCTGTCAGGCAGCCTGTACCTTTAACTGGTGAAGAACGTACCGATGTGAGTGGGACATATAGGGTCAATAAAACAGCTGAAGGATTTTATGATCTCCAAAGATATGAAGAGCAGGAGTGGAAAATATTATATCGGTTTTCTGACTTACCAAAACAAATCGGTGAGTTCACTGAAGGCTTACTTTACAATCAAACATCCCCTGATTCATCATTTACACATGGAGATATTGTATCTATCGCAACAAAGACCGGCAGAATTACGTTAAATGGTTTAACGGTTACTGAAACTAAAGACAGGCAGAAAAATAAGTGGGATTTAACTGAAAAAGAAAAAAATCAGTTTTTAAAAGAAGTATTTCAAATTACGATTTAATATAAGTTTTTTTATAACTTGAGGTAAAACAGTATCGTAAAACCTCTTCTAAAAAGGAAGGTAGACCTACAGCATTACCTAAAAATTTAAGTTTAAGAAGCTTATTGTTGAGTTAACATAATATTGATTTTTCAGCAGCTAATTTTTTGAGCATTATAAACTAAGGGTCAACAGATCAAAATGAACTTTTGCAAGTTTTCCTGTTCGATTATGAACATTGTTCGACAGCGGTACAACTTCTATATAAGCTTTTCCAAGCTTTCTATCCTCATGCTAGTGCTAAGAGTTTCATAAAATGAAAAACACACTCAGAAATTCAATTTCTGGGTGTGTTTTGTAAGTAGATAAAAATAATTTCACTTTGAGTTAACCTCAAAAATAAAATTTTATTTTTTAGAATAATCAAAAGTCAAGCTGCTTTTTTATCTATATTAATTGATTATTTGTGACCTAATGGGAATAATTTGTAATTCTTTTGTTGCAGTTGTCAAATTATTATGACCATTTTCTCTAATTACTACTAAATCCTCAATACGAACTCCTCCCCAACCAGGTATATAAATACCTGGTTCAACTGTAATGACCATGCCCGGCTCTAACGGAGTATGGTCATTGACTCTAAGGAAAGGAGATTCATGAATATTTAATCCAAGTGAATGCCCTAGACTATTACCAGAATACTCATTATATCCAGCATTTCGTATTACCGAACGCCCTACTTCATCGATTTCAGCTGCAGTTTTCCCAGGACCTATTTGTCTTAAACTAGCTTCTAATGCATCGAAGACCACTTGATAGATTTCTCTTTGTTGCACAGTCGGCTCACCAATTACAACTGTACGTGTAAAATCGGAATAATATCCTTCGATAATAGCTCCGATATCCATTTTTACAAATTCTCCTTCATTGACGATTCGGCTTGAGGCCACACCATGAGGAAGAGATGAGCGCTCTCCTGAAGCAATAATATGGTTGCTTTTTATTTGATCTGCTCCATTCTTTTTCATAAAGTATTCCAATTCTAATCCAATCTCTTTTTCACTCATACCTGGTTGAATGTAGTTTATTATATGATTGAAAGCCATATCACAAAGTGTAATTCCTTTGTGAATACAAGAAACCTCATATTCATCTTTAATTTTTCTAATGCTCATAATGGCTTGATCTAAAATATCAAATGTTCCAATGGAGGTGTTTTTTTCTAAATCCCTAAAGTGACTAAATGCCATTGAACCTTCAATACCGATTCTATTGATATTTTTTGCTTTTAAATGTTTACCTAGACTATCAATAAGAGTCCCTGTATGACGAATAACTTCATACTCTTTCGCCTGCTTCGTAGCCTGCTCACTGTAACGATAATCTGTTAATAAATATGTCTCGTCTTTAGTAATGATCAATGCACCGCTTGACCCTGTGAATTGTGAAAAATAGATTCTATTTTCCACAGATAGAATCACAGCCGCATCTAATTGTAAATCTTCTAAACTATTTCTTAATTTACTAACTCGATCATTAATATTGATTTTGGTCATCTAGCCTATATACCTCCTTAAAATCCCTTCATATAGCGAATTTTTGCATGTTAATTTATTTTAGCTTTTGCAAGCGACCACATTCCATCTGGGTATATCTTAATCCCGGAAATATTCTTGCTATGGGCCACGATAACATATGCATGGTGTAATGGAACAACTCCGACATTCTCAATTATTCGTTGATGTGCTTCATTAAATAATTCTTGCCGTTTTCCATCATCAAACTCTGACCTAGCCTGGTCAACAAAGCCATCGAAAATTGGATCATTATAACGCATACGGTTGCTTTTTCCAACATTTTTACTGTGTAAATTATTGATTAAGTTATCTATTCCAGCAGATGCATTCGTTGTACCTAGGATATAAAGGTCAAATTTACCTTCTGCTGTAACTGATAAATAAGAAGCCCAATCCATTGATTCAATTTTCACATTGAGTCCTATGTCAGTTAGTTGAGCCTGGAGGATTTCCGTAAATTTCATATATTCTCTATGAGTTGTAGCTAAAAAAGTAAGTTCATATTTATCGTAACCGTGTTCTTTAATAATTTTTTTTGCCTTTTCTGGATCATATTCGTAACCAAAATTTTCAATAGATAGGTCATAACCAGCAACTGTTGGACCAATCATTCCATTCGATTTATAACCAGTTCCACCAAGTTGATTCCTGTAACTCTCTAAATCTAGTGCATAAGCAAGGGCTTGTCTAAATGGAAGTTCGTTCATTGGTGCTTTTTCATGATTCACGCTAAAGAAATACACATAGGTTCCTTTTTCTTTTAAAACATCAACAGAATTTATTGACTCAGCTCGTTGTAACTGTTGGGCATCCAACCCATCAACTAATTGAACATCACCAGTTTGTAACATTGAAAGAGCTGTTGACATTTCTGGAACAATTAAAAACTTTAATTGGTGGATTTCTGGAACACCTTGCCAGTAATCTTCATTTCTTTCAAGGACAATATCAGAACCTTTTGTCCAATTTACAAATTTGAATGGACCAGTACCTACAGGTTTTTGCATTAAATCTTGATTTTGATAGGCTGTTGGACTAACAATAGAAGAATTTACTGCGGCTAGTGTGTTAAGAAATGTAGGTGTTGGAGTTTTAGTGTGAATTATAACAGTGTATTCTCCATCTGTTTCAATTTTATCTATTGCTGAGAGTGTATGTGCAGCAGGTGATGCTGTTTCTGGATTAATAAATGTTTCAAATGTATATTTTACGGCTTCTGCATTAAATGGTGTCCCATCATGAAACTTTATTCCTTCGTTTAACTGAATTATCCATGTTGTCTCATCAGGCCTTTCATATGATTTAGCTAAATGAGGTTCAATTTGATTAGTTTCTGGATTAAACATGAATAACCTTTCGTAAATTTGAACAATCGCACGACCAGAAACTGTATCAAATGTTCCGATGGGTGATAATCCTATCGGTTCAGAAGTTGATGCATATGTTATTTCTTTTTCACCTTCATTATTATCTTTATTTTCTTCCCCTACCTCCTCTTTATTTGTTGTTTCCGATGTACAGCCTACCAAAAGCAACGAAAAAATAATAACGAATAGCCCTAGCCATTTTTTATTCATTTTTAACTCCCCTTATCATAATATATTTATAATTAGCAACCTAAACTTACCTGTTAAAAACTTTTTTAGCCCACCCCCTTAATAGCATTAAGAATACCTTACTGAACTATAGAGTATTAATTTAATTCAGAATTGTAGATTCCTGTGGCAGCACCAATAATAAGAGCTAAAACAATGACCAAGGCGGGATGTAACTTAAATTTTTCCAGCAAAAAATAACTTCCTGCTATAAGAATGACAGTATAGGTCGTTCCTAGACCCATTACAGAATCTTTTGTAAACTGGAAAGTCATAACGCCTAATAAGACTGCAATTACGGGACGTACCGCAATAGAAATATTTTTCACTTGCGGTTTGTTTTTATATTTGAGTAAAATGGCCATTAAAAATAACATTAGAATGATCGAAGGAGCCACTGATGCAAATAACGCAATGAAGCTTCCTATTATTCCAGCCTCTGAATACCCTATATAAGCAGCCATCTTTGTAGCTATCGGTCCTGGCAAAGAATTTCCGACAGCTAAAACCTCGCTGAATTCTTGTGTAGTCATCCAACCATAATTTCCAACCACTTCATTTTCTATTAAAGGTATAGAGG
>NZ_JBALOZ010000513.1:2929-3835 GCF_036965125.1 Bacillus sp. JJ1503 | reverse complement strand
GTACAAGATTTATCGTAGTCTAAGTATTCTTTGGCTTCTTTACCTCTAATAATCCTAGGTAATAATGGTAATTCATCTTCCGCAAAGCGAGGAATTTCACCATTTGGAGCATAATAAGTAAATACCGGGGAAGATTCACCAATCCTTAGGTCTTGACGTATTAATGTCCATCCCCATTCATGAAGTGAATCATCACTCATGTCATCAAATTCCCCAACAATATTAACATTCCTCTTACTAATTATTAAGGTATAAGAATACCGACCACCATGCATTAGTGTACTCGACCCACCTTGATTATGGTTCCCCTGCGTAAACGGAATATCATGCTTGTTTCCTTTCAATAAAGATAAAATTGTTTGAGGTAATCGATTTGGACTTTGACCTTCACCATCATCATACACAGCTAAAGCAAGTTCCTGTTCATTAGCTCCTAATGCTTTCCATGTTTTTAAATTTTTCGTAGTAGCCATTACAACTAAGCTATCTAAAATTTCACGCTCTGTTTCTTTATCTAATTTCGATGGATCACCATCTTCAACACCCCAAAATTTTTGTAACGCTTCTTTAAAACTTTTCGGTGCATTTGGTCCTTTAGGATTAATACCTACTTCTATACATTTTTTAACTACCAATGCGTCTACAGCATTTGTTAACTTTTCAGCTAAAGCGCCTTCAGCTGTACTTGATTGGTTACCAATAACACTATAGTTACTCCAGTTATCTCCGAAAGCTAACCAATCGTTTGAGTTATCCATAAAACAATTATGAATAATTTCTGTAACTTCAACTTCTAAATCCGCCTTTACAAACTTAAAGAATAATTCCTTCGACGAAATTTTTTCACTAATATACCCAACCATTAATCATTCCTCCTTAAATTAAACATTATCCTTCACCGTTTCC
>NZ_JBALOZ010000513.1:0-2909 GCF_036965125.1 Bacillus sp. JJ1503 | reverse complement strand
CTTTAATCCTTAGCAACAAATAAATCTTGTAAAAATTGAGTAAAAACAGTCTGATAGTTTTGTTTCCATAATCCCGAATCTTTCCCGGCCGACTGAGGATTATTGTTAAAAGATCGACTGCGATCAATAGTATCCTCCACTAATCCAGCACCCACTTTATCCCAAATTTTAAGTGGATTTGATCGCCAGTAATATTCCCCATCTTTTTCATCGACTAGCGCTCTAAAAGCACCAATGATTGGATATAACAAACCTTTAGAAATTCGATAATTTGTTTCTAAATTGTAAAACTTGGTATAAAACTTAGCCCCGTCCTTAGCAGTTTCAACTCCACGTATTTTTCCAAAAGCACCATTTTGGACTTTTTCGCGGTATTTCTTTGACATTTCAAACTCAATTAAATCGGCTAATTTAATTATTTCGACTAAAATAGGTTTCATTTTAGCATAGGGATTTGGTAAACAATCTTTATGTTCATCATACATCTTGTTATATTCCTTTAATGTCATAGCTTTTGAACTATATGCTTGCACAGGTTGTGTTTCTTTATCAGGGAATTTATCAATGTTATACATGAACATTATTGAGATAATATCCAAAACATCAATAGGCTCCAATGAATTTTCTTTGTACGCAATTTGATTTGAATACGGTTCATTTTCAATAACATTTTTCACAATGCTTTCAAAACGATCTTTTAACTCAGTTATTGCTTTATCACTAACTGGTACAGAAGTATTACGAGAATCAGCCACATCTTGGAAAATATTTTCAATACCAGTTAGAATTTCAACCTTTACATATTGGCGAGTTCCTTTTTCATTAAAAGCTTCTAACATTTTCGCTTGATTTTTTAATACTGTCTTATATGAATGGCCGCCGTCCACAATACCATAGACTCCTATTTCATCTTGAATAGAACGATTTCCTAAATTTAGTGTAACTATGCTATTCTTGGCATCAAATTTAAATGATTTGGCAGATATTAAAAGTCCACGGTTTAAAATATGAAAAGCATTATTCAAATCTAACAAACCTTCTTCAATATGCTTCGCTACCTTTGTACGCATATTTTGTAAGCGAGGATTCGGATCTAAAGGAATATTATCAGGTACTTTTGTTACATCCATATACAAAATACATGTCTCCACATTACCATTTACATCTTCCATTAAATATGGGCTTGGCATTTTTCTAAAACCACTAACCTCTAAATCAATAATTAAATCATTTGTCATTAGATATTCCTCCTTGTATAATGTTGGTAATTATAATTTATCACAACAAGTTGAAAATGAATACCAAGTAAACTTGGTATTCTTAAGTGAAGGAGTATAATTATGGAAATTAAACATGTAATAGGACATTGCCTTTACGAGCTCAGAAATAATGAAGGTTTTTCTCGAAATGAATTTGCTAGCCTAGCTGGAATATCTTTAAATGCATACTCAAGTATCGAAAACGGACAAAGTTTAATTAAATTGGACACATTAGACCATCTATTAACAACATTGTCTATTCCAATGTCTGAATTTTTTAAACAAGTAGATAATAAAAAGGCTAACTATAAAAAAACTTCACAGGAGTGATTAGATTCAAAACACGATTAGTTTACAGTAAGTAAATTTGCCAAAGTGATTGGAAAAAATGTGTAAAATGAATCGAATTTCTATCGTTTTCAAACTGATTCTAAAAAATAAAAAAAGCTTACAAACCTTATTAAATCAAGGTTTGTTAAGCTATAAAAATTTCTCAACTTTATTAAAATCTTACTAAAGATACCGGTGGTCGGGGTCGAACCGACACTCCAGATGGAACACGATTTTGAAATCGCAATTTTAGGCAATAGGAAAAGAAAGTCAATAGGATCAAGGGGTAGAGTCGAATTTTTCACTCTTTCTCTTTTACCCTCGCTTACGATTCGATAATTTTGTATGCTTAATAACATACTAGCTATTATTTCTCATATTCATTCTTTTTTGTTTCTTACTTTATCTTCCTGCTTCAAATGCTATCTACAAAAATTTCTTCCCTTTGGTCTTCTCTCCCTATACACAACTCCTTCTACTTTCTTACTATTTTGTACTAAATAATAAACGATCCTTTTTCATAACTTCCTTTTTTACTTTACAGAAATGAAAAAAAATTACCTTCCTGATATTTTTGCAGTTTAGGTTTAAGGAAAACGGCGCCAGTCCCCCGTCGCACTAAAGCTTTCATGTGCAGGGGGACTGGCACCGATTATCGGTATTCTTTGAACAAGAAGCGACACTTTTATTCGTAAGTTGGTAAACAGCATGCGCCTCTAAATAGTCTTCGTTATACTCTAAAACTGCATCAAGAGGCAACATTTCAAGATTAGGCAACTGGCCAAGCTGCTATCAAATTGTCCAAGTGCCTGATGAGAAGAATTCGTCAAATACATATGCGCATGAAACAGCTGCTGATCATTTAACCGATATTCTTTTTTTTATATGAGAATCTTGATATGTTAATGTCGACTGAAAATAATGTACAGACCTTCTATACTCTGTATCTTTATAGGAAAGAAATCCTAATCGATAATAGGCTATCGGATTGGTCGGATCATATTTAAGAGCACGCTGTAAAGAACTTCTAGCAAGCTCATCATCTTTGACATTATTCATTTTTAAATAAGTACCGTATTTAATCAGATAAAAGATTAGTGGTTCCTTAATATTATAGAGCTCAGCCCCATATTGTTCCTTATTCTTTCGGGCAAGCGGCACTAGCCGGCGGTACATTTCTTCATATATTTTAATGAGCATGGAGTAGTTGCCATGTTCAGATTTTGGTTCGTTTTCTTGCAAGGTTAGTTCTAGGTTTTCTAGTTCTTCTAGAGATAGTAGGGTTAGTCTCATGCTTGATCAGCTGTCTTGGATTATAAT
>NZ_JBALOZ010000512.1:401-2080 GCF_036965125.1 Bacillus sp. JJ1503 | reverse complement strand
ATCCTGAACCATCGCTCCTATTATTGGATGTGTTGAAGCGTTAGTGGTGATCTTATACTAGATTTTGCATTAGAGAACTGTGATCTTTTATATTATTTAATTCTCAGTATAAGTTTGTAGTCATCCATTTATGTGGTCTTATTACAAGTATTATTATAAACTTTTATGAAATTGAAAAACATTAATAAATGACCATTTATAGATAGACATGACTTTTTGGTTATATGAAAGTAAGAAATAGGAAAGCAATTTTTTCCTAAGTCTTTTAAAAGAAAAGGTGTCTGCTCCTAAGTATTTTACTGGAGGACAGGCACCATTTTTCTTTTCAATATATTATTTTGAAATCGCAAGATCTTGATGTCTAATTATTTCTAAGTTATTTTTAGCCCATATTGCTAGTGGCATTGCAATTGCCTTCGATAACAAAACTGGTACAGCATTTCCAATTTGCTTATACTGCTTGTCTAATCTATTGTTTTTTTGAACATTTCTATTCCCTCCATCGGAGAAAATGAACCAATCAGGAAAAGTTTGAATTCTTGCAATTTCCTTAACGGATAATCGACGATGTTCTGATTCTTTTCCAGGAAGTTCCCATTTGTCTGGTCCTAATTTAACCATTTCTGGACCACTCGGGTGTAAAGGTGCTTGTCTTCCAGATGCTTGAATAGTAAAACTCTGCTCACTCCATTTTTTCTTACGATTACGCGATAAATATATAGGAGAAAATCCACCTTCAAACCAATCCCCAGGTATGTTTTCTAAATCTCCAATAGCGTCCTTTAATGTAACATAAGGTAATTTATCTTCCCCATGAGTAGGGCTTGGAAATTCATATTCAAAATCAAGATCACTTCTAAATCCAATTATAAATACTCGTTCCCTTGATTGTGGAATGCCATAATCTCTAGCATTAACTAATTTAAATTTTACATTATACCCTGCAGAAGTAAAATCCTGGACAATTTGATTTAAAACTTCACCTTTTCCTAATGTCATCATACCCTTAACATTTTCCGCTATAAAGGCAAATGGTCTGGCCTGGATTAAACATCTAATAAAATGAATATATAGAAAGTTTCTTTCATCATCAATCAACCTTGGTCCAGCTTCACTAAAGCCAGGACAAGGAAAACCACCAAGGACCAAATCTGCTTTTGGAAAGGATTTCACTTTTCGAATATCTAACGGTTCTTGATATACAGTAGGAAAATTTATGTTATATGATTCATTTGCCTCTTTAAAGAGATCGTTCGAATAAATAGTATGAAAAATGCTATCCTCTCTAATAGCATTAAACCAATCCTTATCTTTAAAAGCCTTAAGTGCTTCGTCCTCTCCAATTACTGCTGATAATCCTGCAAGTTCAACTCCTAAATCTAAGCCCCCACAGCCAGAAAAAAGGCTAATTATATTAATTTTATCATCACGATAGTTAAGATTGGGTAAACTGTGATCTATTTCAATTTCTCTAATTAGTTTTTCCTCTTCCGCAATCTTATGTAGAAGAAGTCTCTTTACCTCTTCAGGGTTATATTCCTTTAAGGGGCGGTATTTTCCTCGTCCTCTTTCTTCAAGTTTCACTTTTTATACCTCCCATTAGATTTTAGTAATGTTATTTTATCATTAAATGAACTAGAAGGCCAGGTTTTTCTCTACCCCCCAATTATTAACAGTGA
>NZ_JBALOZ010000512.1:0-356 GCF_036965125.1 Bacillus sp. JJ1503 | reverse complement strand
AATGGGAGGAAAAAGGAAATGAGAAAAAAACATAAACAGCTTGGTGATGGGCATGTAAAATTAGTTCATCAAGCACTTTTAAATTATTTATCTAACGAATCTATCAACCATTATCCCGAAACGGTTTTACAAACTGTGCATTTTATAATCGACAATTATCCAAACATTATTTTTGTTACATCTAAATTTAGTATGGAAAAACCAGATAAAGAGAAAGATCTTATCTTGTATATGGAAAATGGTAACATAATAAATATTAATCTATTTCTTATCAAAAGAGGGGGAAAGATTCAACCAAAGAATCCTGGTGCTAAAAGTTTTTTTTCTAAGTATTTTTTATCTAAAGAATTACAGGA
>NZ_JBALOZ010000511.1:911-1114 GCF_036965125.1 Bacillus sp. JJ1503 | reverse complement strand
CCATTAGGGAATAGTACTAGAAATTTTGATTCCGCTAAAGAGGAATACGATTCGTGGTTATACTATTTGGTACCTGACAATTGTCGAATACTCTTTATCATTCCTCTTCAGGAACCACTCAAATTATAACAAGCATTATTGTTATTTATCCATAAAAAAGAAGCCTATCTCTAGACTTCTTTAGTCACCTTATTTATTTTTCA
>NZ_JBALOZ010000511.1:0-852 GCF_036965125.1 Bacillus sp. JJ1503 | reverse complement strand
GAAACATATCCACCGGCTGAATCATATCAACCTTGTAACTAGAACTCAATACATCAATATCCTTCGCCAAAGTCGATGGATTACATGATACATACACAACCTTCTTTGGCTTCACTTTCAAAATCGTTTTTAAAAGCTGTTCATCAAGCCCTGTCCGTGGAGGATCCACAATGATAACATCTGGCTTCCATCCCTCTTTTACCCATTTCGGCAGCAGGACTTCAGCTTTTCCAGTGACATATTTAGCATGCTTAATCCCATGACGAGTAGCGTTTTTCTTAGCATCTTCGATGGATTCTGGGATGATGTCCATTCCGCGAATCTCAGCCGCTTGCTCCGCTACCCATAAGCCAATCGTTCCGACTCCGCAATAGGCATCCACTACTTTTTCTTTCCCTGTTAATCCTGCCGCATTTTTCACTTCATTATAAAGCTTGACCGTTTGTTCAGGGTTTAGCTGGAAAAATGTCCGTGCTGACAGTTCGAAGGATAGATCGCCAAGCGTTTCTTGGATAAAGTCATTTCCTTCAAGATTGACTGTTTCTTCACCAAAAATTAAGGATGTTTTTTGTCCATTAATGTTTTGGATGATGGACTTCACTGCTGGCAGTCGCTTTTTAATCTCTTGGATAATGAGATCTTTTTTCGGAAGTTCTTTTTTTGCTGTAATTAAGACGATTTGCAGCTCGCCTGTTTGAATGCCGACTCTTGTAACGATTGTTCTAATTAGACCTTTTCTTGTTTTTTCATTATATATCGGTATTTTCAGATCTTGCAGTATCCTTTTTACGGTTACAGTTGCATTGCTTGTTTGCGGATGCTGAACTGCACATTGGTCAATATTGATAAGAC
>NZ_JBALOZ010000510.1:0-1189 GCF_036965125.1 Bacillus sp. JJ1503 | reverse complement strand
GTATGTTAGAGTTTAGAAGCAGATTGTGAAGTTTTGGGCAGGTTAGCTCAAAAGAGTGAACTATTAAATTTAAAATAAAAAATGTATGCAAAAAACTACATCCTATACAGAATGTAGCTTTTCTAATTGGATTATCTTTTCTTTACTTCAATGTTATAAAAGTCATATAACTGTTCAATGGATGAACTGGACAAAAGAGGAATTGCTCTCTTAACCAATTCTCTATCCCAATCAAACCAACGCATTTCCATTAACTTATTAATTTCTGAATCTGTGAACCGTTTCTTTATTTCTTTTGCAGGATTACCACCAACTATTGTATACGGTGGAACGTTTTTAGAAACCACAGAACCTGCTGCAATGATTGCACCTTCACCAATTGAAACGCCAGGCATTATTATAGCATTCATACCAATCCAGGCATCGCTTTTAATGACTGTATCACCTTTTGGTTCATATGATTGTCCTATTTGCTCAACAAATGGATAAACTGTAATCCATTCTGAATGGTGGTTATGACTACCCCCCATTAAAATTACAACTCCACTTGCAATACAAACATAATTTCCAATAATGAGTTTATCTAGATGCCAACCAAACTGTTCAATTGGATTGAAGAGTTCTTGAGATTTAGCATCACCCCATAAATATCTTACACAGCCATCTTCAAAATTTTGATTACCATAATACCCTGAATAATAGGAATACTCCCCTACTTCAATGAGTGGATTCGTCACTAAATCTTTTAAATACTTTATTTCAGACCAATGATTAAATAATGGATGATTCATAACTATATACCTCGCTTCTAAGTATTGTTGATTCTACGACTTACTTAGAAGCTTAATACCACAGCGACATTTTTAAACTTTTTCAAACGACGAATCATTATCTTCAGCCTTTCTTTTAAAGTAAAAAAATCATAACTAAAAAAATCACTATAGTCAAATTGTGAGATGTTGTACTTAAACAAACGGGTAGCATTACTGGAACAACGGTAATACTTTTTTCTTCTACAAGTAAAGGGGCTGGTAGAATAAAGTAAAAAATAGCGGTATCTGTGGGTATTTAATATCCACAGATACCGCTTCTATTATTTTGAAGACTAATAATGATTAAATTGAGATACTTTTTTAATTGTTTGTTTACTCTATGTATTTTTTAAAATTATTTAAAATTGCCTGCCACC
>NZ_JBALOZ010000509.1:3868-4247 GCF_036965125.1 Bacillus sp. JJ1503 | reverse complement strand
TCTGTGTCCTATTCATTCGCCGAATATGCGAATTTTAAGGTAATAAGGTATTCTCTGTCCGCTATTAATTAGCATGCAAGCTAGTTCCATGATATTCTATTAATCTAGAGTTTTTAAAAAAGGAGTCATAATAGCATGAAATTTGTGTCGTGGAATGTGAATGGAATTCGAGCCTGTGTGAAAAAAGGCTTTTTAGATTATTTTCATGAAGTAGATGCAGATATATTCTGTATTCAAGAATCAAAACTGCAGGAAGGGCAGATCGACCTTGAACTTGAAGGCTATCACCAATTTTGGAATTATGCACTGAAAAAAGGATATTCGGGTACGGCAATTTTTACGAAAAAGAAGCCGCTCTCCGTTAAATATGGTGTAGGAG
>NZ_JBALOZ010000509.1:0-3767 GCF_036965125.1 Bacillus sp. JJ1503 | reverse complement strand
AATGAACTTCTTCAATATCTTTGTGAGCTCGATCAAATAAAACCGGTTATTTACTGTGGAGACTTGAATGTAGCACATAACGAAATTGATTTGAAAAATCCAAAATCGAATGATGGCAACTCTGGCTTTACAACAGAGGAGAGAAATAAAATGACTCGCTTGCTTGATTCTGGCTTTGTTGATTCCTTTAGATACGTCTATCCAGATGCAGAGGGTGCCTATACATGGTGGTCTTATATGGCTAAAGTAAGAGAACGGAATATTGGCTGGCGAATCGATTATTTTATCGTTTCCGAAAGAATGAAAAATGCAATAAAATCTGCACAAATTCACTGTGACGTTATGGGCAGTGACCATTGTCCGATTATGCTGGAGATGGAAATATAAAAAAATTCAAGCCGACTTCATACTGTTACACGAACATGAAGCCGGCTTTTTTTGGGAGGAATGTTGGGCAAATTATCTCACACTACCCTTGTCTCCTTTGATAATCCTTATAATTCAAATGCCACTTTCGGAACTTTTTCCACGCCTCCTCAAAATCCGGCTGAATAATCGAAAGCTGAACCCAAGCCCTTTCTGATAAATAAGCGCTTTTATAATGTAAATCAAATCCTGAAAGTGCAGCATCCTCAGCCATGTTTGCACAGCTGTCTTCTCCTTTTAATGTTACAATCATCGGATAGCCATATGTAGTTAAAAATGCCATTTCCTCATTTTTCTCTGCAGAAAGGATTTGTTCATAGCGATTTTTCAAAACTGAATACCTATCTTCATCTAAATAATATCTTAGTGCTCTCTCTATGCTTTTTAACACTTGTGAAGAATAGGTAAACGGGATATTCCCATTCGCATACAACCCCAAATCTAGATAAGAAGGAAGAGTTGAATCTTCTTCGATTTCATGGTTCGAGAAAACAAACGAAAGCCCGCTCATTGTTCCAATCGCTTTCCCGCTAACCCCTGTTGCCAAATAAATCTCTGAAAGTGAGAACGGCAGGGCACCAAAGGAGCTGACACAATCAAGACAAAGCTTTATATCATGGATTTTACATAGCTCTTGGATCTTTTCTAATGGATTTAGCATTCCAGTGGAAGTTTCGCCATGCGCCATTAAAACCCATTCATAATTCAATTGTTCTAGTTTCATAGAAATTTGACGTTCATCGAAGGGCTTGCTCCATTCATAGCTTAAACAATCAAATGTTAGACCCCATCTTTTTGCTTGGTTCACTAATCGATCCCCAAATGCTCCATTTGTTAAAATTATTCCTTTTCCGGGAAGTCTTTTCAATTGAGCAAGCATCGCTTCATTTGCAAGAGTTCCGCTGCCATTTAATAAATGAACATATGATGCCTTACTCATGGATAAAAGCATTTGCTTTACTTTTTCAAGCGTCATCGAAAAGTCGTATGAGCGATGAGAGACTGGCTCTTCAGTCAGGGCAGTACGAATATCGTCTCTTAAAACGACTGGACCCGGATAAAAAGAGTATCTTTTTTGCTTTAATCTAGCAGCAACTGACTTCTCAAATTGTTTTCTAGTTAACACCATAGGGACGAACTGGGCATCTTCTGTTCCAACCGTATCCGCAAAAGCTTCAAAACCCATTTGCTTATAAAGCTTCTGTTCACGAATTGTTCCTGATATAACAGCAGCACTATACCCCTGTTTATAAGCATAGTCAGATAAAGCACTGACAAGCATGAAAAATACCCTTCCATTTCGATGCTCTTTCCTTACAGCAAGAAGTCTAATTTCACAAAGCTTACCTGACAAAGCATCATCATGTAGCAGATTCTCTACAGATCCGACTTTCTTGTCCAAGGAGAAAGGGCGCTGATCACGGATGGCAATCATACCAGCAAGCTCTTGATCTTTTAAAACAATAATATATTTATTTTCATGATGAAAAGGATCCACACGAATTCCATTTTCGTCAGGTTCATGCTGGGGGATCTCTTCAACAAAGGTTTCGTAATTTAATTTTGCTATTTCGGAAAACTCTCTCTCTGTGCGAGCTATTTTACACCAATACATATTGACAACCTCTCTTCGTTCAAGCTCTTTCTATATGATATGCAAACTGACTAAAATCTATTTTCGCATAATTTTAGATTGAAAGAAATATTTTACTCCTAAAAATTGTAATAGAGATGATTAAATAGAAATATGTGGTAAAATCGGGATGATTGGGAAACTGAGAAATTAGTATATAACAAATTTCAAGGAGTTTTAATTATGTATGATTATATGCATATTTTTCTTATTATTTCTGGATTATTTGCATCACTATTAAGTTTCTATGATGCGTACAGGGTATATAAATATCGAGGAATCTCAGCTAAGTCAAAATTGGAGGCTATGTACACCTTTTCATTTTTCATCATTCAAACGGTTCTATCCAGCCAATACATCTTTGACGAGAATTTTCTTTATCCCATTATTATCAGTTTAATGATCGTTTTCGCCATCATTTTATATAGATTGTTTGTGACAGGGCAAGTCTTAGTGATTAAACAAACATCTAAAAATATTGTTATTGAACGTGTACGCTCGGAATTAAATCGTTTATCCATTTCTTTTACAGAGGAGGGATTTGATTTTTCGGATTTGCATCAATTTCATCTAGAAGATCAAACAATTATAAAGGTGAGCGATCCTTGGGGAGGGGAAAAGGGAATAAAGACGTATCAATTAAGCTTTAGAAAATGGTGGCGTCTATATGAATACGAAGAAATCAAAACAAATATTATTGAAAAATATCGAGAGGAAAGGGAGGATGAGGTTTATTGGAAACAGATTCTTTTCCCATTGGACTAGGTATAGGAGGTTTCATTATTATAGGATTTCTAGCTTGGAAGTGGAACCTTATTTATTAACAATGGAGATTAAAAGTATAAGAAAAGCAGAGAATAATGGAGATAGAAGGAATTTGGCATGAATATGAAGCTTAAAATCGCAAATAGTTCCTCTTGCACATCGTTTCGTTTCTTATATAATAAAAGGAAATTAATAAAAATGTTTTCTAGGGTTCCGCAGATAACTGGCCTGGTCCGAGAGAAAACTCACAGAAATTTCTGTGCCACGGAAGGATAAAAGCCTGGGAGATGACTGTTTATTGACAGCGATCTCTTAGGCTTTTTGTCTTGTGGAAATTTGTATTGGAGGGAAGCAGCATGAATTGGTTAAAGGTATTTTTTGCCGCATTTTTTGAGGTGTTTTGGGTGATAGGTCTAAAGCATGCTTATGATATTTGGACATGGGCGGGGACAATTGTTTGTATCATTGTCAGCTTTTATGTACTAATCATGGCAGGAAAGAAATTGCCGGTCGGTACGGTATATGCCGTTTTTGTTGGGTTGGGTACGGCTGGAACCGTTTTATCAGAAATTATTTTCTTTGATGAGCCTTTAAAAATATCGAAGATTATTCTCGTCCTAATTTTATTAGCGGGAGTCATTGGGCTTAAGCTTGTTACGAATGAAGAAGAAACTGATTCGAAAGGAGAGGCTGCATCATGAGTTGGGTTTATCTCATCTTAGCAGGGATATTTGAAATGATAGGTGTTCTGATGATCAACAGCCTGCACAAAAATCGTAATTGGCAGTCACTTATCATGCTGCTTATCGGTTTCGGAGCAAGCTTTCTTTTTCTAGCGCTCGCCATGGAGGAATTGCCGATGGGAACAGCCTACGCCATCTGGACTGGAATTGGAGCTTCTGGTGGAGCCATTTTGGGTATTGTGTTGTATGGTGAGCAAAAG
>NZ_JBALOZ010000508.1:0-4237 GCF_036965125.1 Bacillus sp. JJ1503 | reverse complement strand
TATTGTTCAAGGGGCTGCCGGCAGCGGAAAAACAACGCTTGCCCTCCACCGGATCAGTTATTTTATTTATCAGTACAAGGAAAACTTTGCACCAGAGCAGCTGATGATCTTAGCGCCAAGCCGCTTGTTTATAGATTACATATCTGAAGCGCTGCCTGAACTAGGTGTTGAGAGAGTTCGGCAAACCACTTATCAGGAATATGTGCAAGTATGCCTTGGTCAAAAGCTTAATATGGTCAATAATAATAAATTGGTTCGGCTGCTGGAAGAGCCCGAAAGCAAGGATTCCCAAATTTCAGCTTGGATTTCATCAGCAAAGGGATCTCCCATTTTCCATGTAATTTTATCCAACTACCTAACAAGTATTTATAAAACATTTTTTCCTACGGAAGATTTCGTAATCGATAAATTTCGCCTATTCAGCTACAAGAAGTTTATTCATCTCTTTAAGACCGACTATAACTATCTTCCTCTTTTTAAAAGGCTGGATAAACTAAAGGCCGTTTTGCAAAATGACGTGGCGAAAAAGAAGAAAAACTTAATTAACAAAATCGAAACCTTTTATGATGAACGGATAGAAAGTGCTCTTTATCGTGGAAAGGATCCGGAGAGAAGGAGACAGTATGTTTCTTATGCACTAGACAAAAAAGCACTAAGGCTTGAGGAAATCAGAAAGGCCATTCGTAATGCTGTCCCTGCCTATATGAAAAAGTTTCCGAAAAAAACGCTCCTACAGTATTATCACGAGCTTTTTAATGATCCTATTAAGCTTTGCCAATGGGCCGAGGGCGGTCTCTCCGAACAGGAAGCAGAATTGTTATGCGAGTATAGCCAGACCCTTTTTGCAAAAAAGAAATATGAAAGAGAAGACCTTGCTCTGTTGCTTTATTTGCAGGTAAACCTTTTTGGCATTCCAAAAGAGTTTAAAGCCAAAAATATTGTCATTGACGAAGCACAGGATTACAGCTTCATGGAGCTGCTATCCCTTAAGAAAGCACTTGATACTGATATGTTTACGCTAGTGGGTGATCTTGCACAAGGAATTCATTCCTATAGAGGCTTAACATCGTGGAATGGAGTTTTAGAGGACATTTTTCCGCGAGCTACCTACACAGAATTGCAAAAAAGCTACCGAACAACCGTTGAGATTATGGAGAAAGCAAACGAGCTTTTAAAGCTTCTTCCCTACTCTTTTCCGAAAGTTGAACCCGTTGTCCGGCATGGAGAACCGCCTAGGTTTATAAAAAGAAAAATCGGAAAAGAACTTGTTCATCAAATTGAAGAGCAAGTAACTAGTCTAAAAGAGGAAATCTATAAAACTTTCGCGGTCATCGGCAAAACCATGAAAGATTGTCAGCTTCTTTATTCGCTTTTCGAGAAGCATTCAGATGAACCTGTCACACTGCTCGCAGAACAAGCAAAGATCCCGAAAGATGAAATTGTGATTGTTCCATCTTTTTTAGCAAAGGGGTTGGAATTTGACGTTGTTATCATAATTTCACTTGAAGAATCATTCTGTCGCGACTCTGAACTAGATATTAAGCTTCTTTATGTGGCCATGACAAGACCACTGCATCGGTTGTATTTTTATGGAGAAAGGGATGGGGATTTTATTATTGCGTAAATTAATCTGAACTTTTTTCAAAATTGAACAAAATTTAGAACAGGAAAAATCAGGACTTCTATTAATTGGAGTCCTGACTTTTAGTTTTCCCTTCGTTTTTTGCTCATTTTCTAAACATCACCTAAGATCGATTTTATCTTTTCTTGCTTCTCATTCTCATCCAAATACTCAAATAAGCCCAATTGGTTTCCCCATGAGTCTTGAAAGGTCCCCCATTTAGCAGGAACACCTTCCCTTTCGAATATCTCAAATTCCTCTATTTTTAATTCCTTCACTAATCTATCTCTTTCTTTTTCCAGATTTGAAACACCTAATCGGATCGGGCCGCTCCCCTCTGCAGGAAATCCTTCTGCCACTTGCAGCCAACAGCCGGGAATGACCTCCCATTCGGCAAAGCCTTGATGAGGACTAAAATCAGGTTGCCTATTTAATAATGTTTGGTACCATGTTTGGCCTTTTTCGAAATCATTTACTCTGATTTGAATCGTTATTTCATAAACCAATCTACTAGCCCCCTCAACCTAAAAGCGATAATCCTCTTTGCACACAATACCATACTCAAGGTACATCTTTAACAAAGCCAGTGCTTCTCCCCATCCAACTGCACAGCCTATACAAGCTGAAAGATCGGTGGAAGATGTGGAATAGCCAGCCTCTTCTAAAAGTAAAAGTGTTCCTTCTTGATAAGGCTGCATTTCAAACTTTACAGTAGTTGGATTTTTGCCAGGGGACTATTGAAAGAAAACAATCTATTCGGAACGGAGCCAAAATTTCCCCGCCGTCTTCAATATCCTCTTTATTTACACCGTAGTTGGACCATCTTAAGGTTATTATCCCTTCCCATTCTCATCCAAGTGTAAAACTGTATGATCTGTAAACCATGCATTCCAGCCCTCTGCCGTAGTTAAAGTTTCATAAACCTTATCTAAGGAAGCCTTTATGTATGTTTGATGATTAATCATTATCTCACTCGGAAAATTCTACAATTTCAATTTGGTTCCCCACAGGGTCTTCAATGATCGTGTAACGGCCAGGGGGGCAAGGTCTTGGTTCATCAAACAAAATTTTCACACCTTTAGATTTAAAATCAGCGATATCCTTGTCAAGATCCTTTGACAGTACACCTAATAGTACATTTTGCTTTGGCTCCTGATAAGCCTCCTCGTCTTCCTCTAACACAACTGGTATTTCATCATGTTTAAGACTAACAATCTTATCTCCATAATATTTTGAAACCTCGAAACCTAATACATTAGTATAAAAACCAACGGACTCTTGAAGATTTTTGACACGAACAGTAAGCACACAAACTTTATTTAACATGACATCTCCTCCTTCTTTAAACACCATTTTACCGAAAAATTAATCATTTAATTTCTTCTAGATTGCTCATTTTCAAATAAAAGCATTGGCAAATTAATTAAAATAGGCGGGTCATAAGGCATTGGTTCTCTTAAATTAATAGTTACTTCCGCTATCGTTTCTTTTTTAACTTTAATTGCATGATCAAATTTCCCTCGCAGTGATTTATTCAGTACGAAATAATCTTTCGGGTTTTTGCTCCAATGAATGGCAGCAGCCAATATGAAAAAGGTGCCTTCCGGAACTTTGGAAAAAATATATGTTCCTCCATTATTCAAAACACCTCCCAAAATCGGCCTTTGGTCAGGTATTGGGCGTGGAAACAGTCCAACAAAAATTAATCCTTTAAATGTTAGGGGTGAGTTTATATGACAAGTGATTGTTGAGGATACTGTTAGTTGGGATGGATAACCGCTCTTGTCATTGTATTGATGAATATAGTGATATAAAAAATCAGATTTGGTCTTAAATTGGTTTGGGGATTGTCCTACAAATTGTTTAAAACGCGAACTAAAAGACCCAATACTTTTATAGCCTACGCTTAATAAAGATTTTAGTATCGAGTTCGATGGGCTTGATAAAATCTCCTTGCATGCCTCAATCCGTAATGCAGATAAAAAATGTCTAGGTGTTACCCCTGTCACTTCCTTAAAACCTCTTAAGAAATGATAAGTACTATAGCCGAATTTAGCAGCTAACTCTTCTGAAGTAATTTCTTCCTCCAAGTGATTTTTCATATATTCAATCGACTGCTCAACAGCATTAAAAAGTTCCTTATCCATTCCTCTCACCCTATTTCATTTTAGAGAAATTCCATATGCCTTTTTTCTTTCTTGTAATATTCCAATCTATCCTGCAAAGTCCCTGTATGTAACTCAAATTTATGACCGTCTGGATCTGTAAAATAAATCGATTTCTTATCCTTTTCGTCTCTTGGACGACTAGGAAGGATATTCACGTTTAGCTCTGTTAATTTTTTATACATAACTTCGAAGTCTTTTTCTTCAATGGTAAAAGCAATATGCGTATAGGAATGGGCTATTTCATTTNNAAAGTAGGCAGTGTTTCTCCCCTTCACTAATAGCTTGGCATCAAAAACTTTCTGATAAAATTCAATAGACTTTTCTAAATCTGAAACCGAGAATAAAAAGTGATTTAAACCCTTAATCATCAAGAAATCACCTACTCTTGCAAAATTTATATTAAAGCTGACTATATTCAGCTATCAGATACTTGTTTGTGTTGGCATTG
>NZ_JBALOZ010000507.1:0-1939 GCF_036965125.1 Bacillus sp. JJ1503 | reverse complement strand
CTTTAATTCCTATCATCATAATTGGATGATAAATCTTAGCACTTGCTTTTTTGCCTTTGCGTTTTTTCTTTGGGCGATTTCCTTCGTTCATTTTTATCCAGCCAGTTCTAAACCCTTTTTCAACTAGTAATGAAGTAATGAAGAGCATAAGTGCAGCAAAAATGAAAGTCATCAGAAACGGGAGAAAAAAGCTAAAAGACCCAGATGATGCTTCAGTAAGAACCGTTCCTCCCCATTCCATTGGCAGCCATTTCGGCATCTGTGGGATTTGTGTCATTTCTTGTCCATTTGGATTATTTTTCATCAATATATTAGGAAGCTGAAACAGAACATATACAATAATACCGGCTAAGGCACTCATTACTGTCATTAATTCCTTTGCTCTATGAACAGGAATCACTTGAATTAAAACTAAATTCATCATATAAGCAATGCTCATCCCAATCAATGTGAAAAGAAGTGAGGTTATGTAAGCCATTGGAAAAAATACAATACTAGACTTACTGGCAATGCCAAAAACAGTTAAGAGAATAATCGAAAATAACCAAAGAAATCCAGGAACACCAATAAAGCTTTGCAAAAACTTGACCCAATAGATGCTTCGTGTTTTGATCGGCAAAGTAAATAATAATGATAAATCATTTGTTCCATATAAATTTTTAAAAACCTGTGGAACTCCAAACAAAATGTTAAAAGCAATGAGACCAGAAAAGGCATATGCAAATGTAGGATCAAAAAAATCTTTAGGCAGCGTCAAGGCCATTGCACCTATCGCGATACTTAATAGGACAGTGACAAAAATTGCGCCGATTGCAGCAAAGACAGCAGCAATTTTCGTACTGTCTGGAGCCGTTCGAAATTGATTTTTCCCCATTTGCCAGAATAATAGGATGAGTCTTTTTGTCATTTCTCCACCTTCTCTTCATCATCCGAAAGCTCAGTTATCAATTGTCTTACATCTGAATCCCCAGTTAATTCTAAGAATAAATCCTCTAATGAAGTATCGGTCTTGCCTTCCCTTTGCCTTAATTCTTCCATCGTCCCAATAGCAATGATTTCTCCATTTTTGATGATTCCGACTCTGTCACACATTTGTTCAGCGATTTCTAAAATATGTGTTGACATAAACACAGTCATTCCCTGCCGGCATAATGACTGCAAGAGATTCTTTAATGTTTTTGCCCCTTTTGGGTCAAGACCTACAGTTGGTTCATCCAGGAATAAGACTTCAGGCTGGTGAATCAAAGCCCCACATAAATTGATTTTTTGTTTCATTCCATGTGAATACGATTCTATTAGCTCATCTGCTCTTCCAGATAATTCGAACAATGAAAGGTATTTTTCCATTCTTTCTTCAAATTCATCCTGCTTTATTTCAAACACACTACCTATAAATCTTAAAAACTCTCTGCCGGATAATTTCGGATATAGAATGGGTTGATCGGGAATATACGCCATTTTCCTTTTTGCTTCAAGCGGAGATTTCCATATATCTGTCCCCGTTATTTCAACCTGTCCGCTTCCAGGCTCAAGTAAACCCGTCATCATTTTAATCGTTGTTGTCTTACCCGCTCCGTTAGGACCTAAAAAGCAAAATAACTCGCCATTTTTTATTTCAAAATTAACGTCCTTTACTGCATGATAAGAACCATATCTTTTCGATAGATTTTTCACAAAGATTGCATTTCCATTATTCATTTTCAACCACCTCGAAACTTTTATATGTAATTCCAACAGTTTATACGTTCTGATTGGAGAAAAGTTCCATAAAAGCAACAATACCTTCTAGTGTCTATCCATTTAATTACTAGTTAAATAGTAGATCATCTTCAGTAATTTTTATTTTCGGAAGTGTAAAGTATATAGAGGTGCCTTTATTTATTTCACTTACTGCCCAAATTTCTCCTTTATGATTTCTAATAATTTCCTTACAGATGGC
>NZ_JBALOZ010000506.1:0-3220 GCF_036965125.1 Bacillus sp. JJ1503 | reverse complement strand
AATGAATAGGACACAGAATCCGTTATTGATGAAAAACTTGAAGAAAGTAGCCTTCTTTTCATCAAACTATCGTAAAATTAATACGAAAAGTAAGTTTTCAAGGAGGATTTTACAATGGCTGAACACCATTTTCATTTAAAAGCACATTGGCCAGGGCTTAGAAACGATGTGGGAGTAATCGAAGCTGGTCAATTGAAGACAAAGGTTTCCATCCCGCCAGAAATGGATGGTCCTGGAATTGGAACTAACCCGGATGAAATGCTACTTGGAGCCGCTGCAACTTGCTACATCATTACTTTGGCTGCTATGATGGAACGCAGTAAGCTAGAAAAAGTTGATTTGTCAATGGAATCTGTAGGGATAGTTGATGTAACAAAAGGTGTGATCACTTACAAAAAAATCATTCACCGCCCGGTTATCATTCTAAAACGTGAAGCAACAGAAAAAAATGAAGCTTTAGCTCTAAAATTAGCCCAAAAAGCAGAAACTTCCTGTATGATCTCCCGAGCATTAAAAGGCAATGTTGAAATTGAATTAGAGACAACAATCATTAGACAGTAGTGACGTCTATCCTTTGATTTAAAAAACACTTAGTTGACCAATGCGGCTGTGGGGGGCATGTGCTTAGAGTATGGAAAAAAGAATCGAACATTTAGGGGTACTATCGGAATTTATCCAAGGTCAAGTTATTCTCAACTATTATGAAGATGACGATTTCCTATGGAAAAGAGAAGGTTTTCATTTCGACTCAATCCTTGTGACTAATGAACAACTTATCTTTAAACGGAAGGATGGCTTTAAATACACCATTTGTTTACAGGAATATCCGGATTTTTTTATTAATAGTGCTTTTCAGCATTATTTCACACTAAGAAAAACATCAGGCAAATTAGATATTTACTTTCCACATAATTAGAGGAGGGCGAACAGCAACTACTGTTTGCTCTTCTTTTTTTCACTTAATCTAATCTTCGCTGTCGAAATCTCCTAATTCTGCAGAATTCCGTCTTGTTTTGATAGCTTTTGTCATGTTGCAGGAAAAAGGGATAGCCTTTGCTGAATAACTCTTACATAGAAAAATTAACTCGGAAAGGCCTTCCGAAATATTCATAACGACTAAAGACAGAAAGGGATGGAGAACCAATGCCAAATCAATTCGTTAAAGCCTATACGATTAAGGAAGTATCAAAATTGATAAATATACCCCCTGGAACACTGCGGCAATGGGAAAAGGATTTAGATGGACTGCTAGTAATCCCCCGCTCTAAGCAAGGGGCACGATTCTATACGGATGAGGAAATCAAACTACTTGAAACCATTAAGCAGATGCGCAATAAAAACTTAAGTAAGGAAATGATTAAAGATTTAATTTCCCAACATAAGGTTTCGGAATCACCTTCCGAATCAATCGAAACCTCACTGGCTCCCATTTCGGAAGAAATCCGCAGCAGAGAGGAAGTTCCGGATATATCCATGGTTTATGGAGCAATGGAATCCTTTAGAAATCAGTTAATTGATGATGTCAGAGCGGAAATTCGGACAAGCATTCGCAAAGAAGTTTTGGAAGAGGTAAAGAAAGAAATTTCGAAGGGATCGCTTCACACCGTGAAAAGTCTATCTGACTCCATATATAAATCGAATGAAAAGACGAAGCTTGAAATCCACGAGCTTTCAAATCATATACATAATGCTTCGGAACATACTTCCGAATCGCTCGAAGCTCTATCGAAAAGGGTTACGAAAGCTTCGAAAGGCACTTCCGAACAGCTGCGCTCTTTAGTTCATCGTGTTACAGAATCTTCTGAAGCGGCTTCAGAAGAATTTAAGACGATGATTCATTATATCTCAAGTTCTGCCGAGGTTACGCATACGGAGATTAGTGCGTTAATTGAAACTCTGAACACTGATAGAGAAATCTACATTGAAACGATTACGCGCGAACGGGAGCAATATTGGGAAGATGTCCATCAGCGGGAAATGATGTTTCAAGATTTAATCGTCAGCTTCCGAAAAGCTGCAGCTGCTGCAGAGAAAGTTGAAAAACCATGGTGGAAGTTCTGGGGTTAACAAAAATCTGCAGCTTTTGATGAATTCTCTATTTCCGTCTAAATCAATGAGATATTTGGACAGGATTTGGGTAAACAACTGAAGCCTGTCCAGTAAACCTAGTTATTTGGACAGGTTTTGCATAAAACACTGAAACCCGTCCAGTAAACCTCATTATTTGGACAGGTTTTGGGTAAAACGATGAAACCTGTCCGGTAAACCTGATTATTTGGACAAGTTTTATAGCATTTCCTAACTACTGCATCAAATCTACCTTTATTTCATATTCGTCCCGTAAAAAATTTCGTCCATTTCTATTGTGAGCTTCTCTGTGATTTCCTCTACTTCCTCAGGGCTAAGGGTGTCCTTCGTGTATCCAAAGAGGTAATTATTCAAATCGAAATCTCGAATGCGGCATTTTGTATGGAAAATATGTGACTGATAAATATTGACATCAATCATGTCAAATTCATTTTTGATTTCCTCAGGGATGTAGTTTTGGATCGAGCTTATATTTTGATCAATAAAGAGCTTTTGTCCATCTTTATCCCGTGTAAATCCGCGAACGCGGAAATCAATTGTCATAATATCTGTATCAAAAGAATGAATTAAGAAATTTAATGCCTTCAAAGGAGATATTTCCCCACATGTAGATACGTCAATATCTGCCCGAAACGTGCTAATTCCTTCAGAAGGGTGATATTCAGGATAGGTATGAACAGTGATATGGCTTTTATCAAGCTGCATCACAACTGATTCCGGCAATGGTCCTGGTGTTTCTGAATAGGATTCAATCGGAACCTCAACAACTGGGCCTTCAGAAACAAGTAAAGTTACACTTGCACCTTGTGGAACAAAGTCTTGTTGGGCAATATTCAATACATGAGCTCCAATGATGTCTGAAACATTCTTAAGGATTTTGGTTAGCCTTTCGGCGCTATATTCTTCGTCAATGTACTCTATGTAAGCCTCTCTCTCTTCCTTCGTTCTTGTATAACAAATATCATACATATTGAAACTTAACGATTTTGTTAAGTTATTAAATCCATGCAGTTCAACTCGTTCATCCGGAGTTAAGCTCAAAATCCATTCCCCCTTATTAATTATGAAACATTGTAAATATTGTTATATTGCCCAACATCACTTCCATCCATTAGTTTTTATAAAACAAAAC
>NZ_JBALOZ010000505.1:0-4463 GCF_036965125.1 Bacillus sp. JJ1503 | reverse complement strand
GATCAACATTACTTTAATTCCATTGAATAATCATTTCCATTAATGAATTCGCTAAATATGTCAAATCCATAATGCCTATATTCCTGCCGCTTTTTAGCAAGCAAATTCTCATAAACAACGGAGTAAAAATATCCTTCAAATGTCGTATGAATCTCCCTCGCCTTTTGCATAAACACAGTTTGTTTAAACGCACTGACAACGATTTCAATAACCTCTTCCAAAGGTTTTTCAAGTTGGCTTTTTCGATAAGCGATCAAGGCACGCTGCCATAGTTTATAAATATCAATGGCGTAGAAAAATGGAGAGGCAGTCTCACTAAACTTAGGATGAACAGATTCAGGAAGGAAGCTAATATCAAGCTGCTTATTTGTATCCATTTTGTCGAGTTTCTTTACGTTCTTTTCGTTATGTTTTTTCTCACAGAGTGAACTTTGCTTTTTCTCTGTTTTAATAGGAGTGACAGTTGGAGTGACATCTTGGGGTGACATATTATTTTTAAGCTCGTCAACAGTCGGGAACGGTTGAATGACAAGCAAATTCACACCTTGCTTCCCATTCATTCTCGCAGTTGCGATTTTCTTAAGAAATCCTAGATTTTCAAGTTTTTGAACAACCCGAATAACGGTCCTTCGGGTAAGCTGAACAGCTTCAGCAATCGTATGGTATTTGGCAAATGACACGCCCACCACTTTAACAGAATGCCTCCAGATAAACTGGAGAACTTTCAACGCATCTTGTGAAATGGATGATTTATGTATGAATAAAAAGCCGCGAACCGCTTTGTCCATTTCTCCCACATCTACAAAAGATTGATACCTTTGAATGGTTTCATAATTTAATTTTTCCATTTTCATAGCCTTTCGACAGTGCACGATCCATTTATTCCTAGGTAGCTCTAAATTAATATAAATATATAAAAAAGAAAATTAGCTAATAAAGCCATAAACACGTTTTTTCTAGCCAAAAGTGATTTTTTGAAGCGAAAAGAGGAGTTAAAATGCAGTTTTGGGGCTCAAAATGGAACTTTGATATTAAATTGAAGATCCCTACTGATGTTTATCATGTAGAGACTGACTATGACAAGTCAGTCTCTTATTTATCTAATGGATGTGTTCGTAATGGGCGAAGTCTTTTGTTTGAGGCAAAGTGAAAATATTTTTTTGCATTGAGGAATTGAAATTCCTAGGATGGGCCCTAACCCAAACGCAATAATCACTGTGCCTATTCCAACAGGGCCTCCTAACAACCAGCCTATAAGAAAAATGATGATTTCAATCCCATTTCGTACCCAGGGGATGCTCCAGCCCGTTTTTTCAACTATCAAAAGCATAAAATGGTCTCTTGGTCCTGCTCCAAGGTCAGCAGAAACATATAAACCAATTCCATATCCTAGAAAAATAACACCAAGTATATACACGAATGATTCCCCTATTAAACCATCAACGGGTGGAAGCAGCCAATTAAAAAAATCAATAAACAATCCTAGAAACACCATATTAAGGAGCGCTCCTATTTTTGGCCATTCCTTTTTAATTACAGAACTAATCAACAAAAGCAAGCATCCACTGATGATCGCCCAGGATCCAATGGAGAGCCCGAATTTGAGAAATAACCCGTAATGAAAAACGTCCCACGGTCCAATCCCCAATTGTTTACCTTTAATAGTTAAAGAAATCCCAAAAGCCAAAATCATTAATCCAAAAACAAAAAAAGACCAGCGCAGAAACCATTCTCTTCTCATCAAGACTGCTCCTTCATCTTATATAATGCTATACTAATATACCATAAGAATTTAGGAATAGGGACATTTGTAAGGGATAATGTCTTTGGAGGTCTCGCAGCTAAAATGGAGGACTCATTCACAGTTTAGTTAGAATTATGGATGAATTACTCAGTATATTTATCTGTTCGATCAACAATTGTAAAAGTAGAATAATTTCTTTTATGTAATTCAAAAGCTTTGTCAATTGAAGCTACCCCAAACCATCCACCATTTCTTAACATTTCGTTTATGCCTTTGTACTTTGGATTACGTGACTTATTCTTATTGTGATCCCAAAATGTTTAGTTGGCTTGTCAATATCTATCCAGATGCTCATGTTAAATGCTTTAAAACTATTATTTGTTTATTTATAATAATAATCAATTATTGCCTCAAATAATACTCGTTTAAGCATTTTCAATTTTATCAGTCATTTTCAATAACAAAAACTGAAATTCTAAGTAGAATTATTTATGCAAGTTTAATTGTTTTAAAGTTTCAGAAAAAGTTCATAGAGTTACAGGATTAAAGGAGCTTCTAAACTCAATAAACATTCGAGAAAGGAAAGGAGGAATTCAAACTCAAAATAGTAACTACTCCAGAGAAATCGATCATAACAAAATTTATAGTGTACTAACTTAGACTCGTTAATAATAACGCGGAAAATACTTTTTTCCCTTACAATAAGATCCTTTTCAAAAGCTTCTATTAAATTTAGTAATTTATTATTTAGATATTCTCCCCATTGATTGTTCATTTTAGGATAAAATACTGTGATAGTTCTTTTGTTCATTGAAAGTAGGGATCCCACCAACAAAATCAGCTTTTTGTTGGCGGGCCCCACTTATATATAAGCTCAAAAAGAAAGATAAGATTGTATCATATACGTTGAAAGCTTTCTTCTTGATCCTTTTAAGGGAATAAGCACTATCTTTTTCGATCAAAGATATTTTCGATCCCTTTGCATTATTACTTTTCTATCGTTTTGCATTTGTTTATAGCAATAGAAAAGCTAGCGGTGTTACTATAATCACGCTTAGAACTGTTCTTTCAATCCAGATGACAAGAAGCTTTCGAATGCTAATCGGAATGTCTGTTGACAGTACAGAAGGAATGTAAGCTGAGAAAAACACAATGGCTGTAACGGATACAACCGCAATGATAAATTTTGTGACTAAAGGTGCTTCGACAACTAATAGGGCTGGTAAATACATTTCGGTAATTTCAATTGCTAAAGCTTTTGCAGCTAAGAGTGGTTCCGGTATTTGTAATATTAAAGTTAATGGATAAAAAATGTATCCAATAAAGTCGAAAATTGGAGTGTAAGTGGCTATTAACATCCCCAACAAACCAATGGATAAAATAGTAGGAAGGGTACTCATTGTCATAATAAAACCCTCGCGTAAATATAACCATACATTTTTTCCAATACTCAAGGAGTTATTTGCTGACTCCATTCCAGCTTTCCAAGCATTGGCTAATAATTTCCCTTTGTATACCTCTTCAGGTTGACCTTTTCCTTCGTAATATTCATTACTAAATTTATTGAGTGGCCAGATGCGCACTGTGATAGCTGTTACAAGGAATGTGACTAAAAATGTAACCCAAAAGTAAAGATTCCATAAATGCATAATTTCTAGTGTATTAGCGATAATGATCATAAACCCTACCGTAACGGTAGAAAAACCAGTTACAATAATAGCGGCTTCTTTTAGTGTATATTTCCCTTCTTTGTACAAACGGTTAGTAATAACCATCCCAACCAAAAAGCTTCCTACAAAAGAGGCCACAGCATCAACCGCAGAGCGGCCTGGAGTTTTATAAATCGGACGCATAATAGGCTGTGCAAGAACACCAATAAATTCTAATAGCCCATATCCTACAAGAAATGCAAGGAATATTGAACCAAGAGGCACTATAAGTGCTACCATAATACCTAGTTTATCGAACAGTAAAGGTTTTTGGTCTAGTAACCATGAAGGTCCGATATTTAAAATATACATAAGGGCAACAACAGCTCCGACTATTTTTAGCAAGGAGAAAATAGTATTATATGTATTTCCCCTCCAAAAACCCTTAATAAATGGATAGGCAGCCCCTATAAAAATTACAATTAATGTATAAATCGGAACAAGGGATGGAAGTGCGGACCTTATCCAAGACATCAAATGGTCAAGTGGTATAGATGATACCCCATTTACTGTTATCGGAATAAAAAATGTAAAAATACCGATAAGACTAAATGCAAAAAACTTCAGTACATTAACAGGTGTAGATAGTTGTGTCTGTGTCTGTACATTTGATTGAATATTAGGGTTACTCATGTTAACATCTCCTTTATGTTAGAAATTCGTTAAACTTGATCCCTTTCAGCATTCCAGATATAAAATAATCTTACACTACCTTTCCCCCATTCCTTGATCTATAAAAAACCACTATGAGAGTTAACTACCCTCAGCTACTCTACATCTGTTAAATTCTTTTTCATCAAGTCGTTTTTATTTATTTCCTAATTTTCAGAAATTTCATTTGATGCTTAGGGGTATAATACCCCTGTCTACTTTTTAGAAGCTATAAGCTTTTCTATGACTCACGTATCAGGACTATCACATGTTAACTTGATAGATGAAATTCTGTTCTTTTACCAGTCGATAAAGAATTTTCAATGGGATGAATACAACTTCATTTACTAGTTTTATAG
>NZ_JBALOZ010000504.1:0-2105 GCF_036965125.1 Bacillus sp. JJ1503 | reverse complement strand
CAATTAACATTCCTACAGTAAATTATAGTTAAATGTGATTAATTATTGGAAAATGGGGGTGAGTATGTGCACATCGAAATTGGAGAAGTATCAAAAGACAATGTCATTGTAACACCTTCAACCTTATGTGAGGTTGTTTATTCAATATTTACTGAAGACCCATCCTTGGAAGGGATTGTCGTGTGTAAAGAAGAACGGCCAATTGGGTTAGTAATGAGAACTCACTTTTTTCAAAAACTATCAACAAAATACGGATTTGACCTTTTTATGAAGCGGACGATTGAACTCGTGATGGACCAAGAGTTCCTAATGGTTGAATATTCAGTCCCCATTACTGAGGTCAGTGCGCTAGCGATGGGCAGAAAGCAGGAGCATCTTTATGATTATGTCATTATCACGAAGCATGACCGTATCCATGGAATTGTAAGTATTAGAGAATTAATTATTAAATTATCAGAGATTCAAATAAATATTGCCCGTTTTTCAAATCCTCTCAGCGGACTTCCTGGAAATAATGTAATCGAAGAAACACTGAACGAAGTGTTGTCATATAAAAGATTTAGTGTGTTTTACATAGATATTGATTTGTTCAAATCCTTCAATGATACATTTGGATTTAGTAAGGGAGATGAATTAATTAATGAGACTGCCAAGATTATTAAGAAGGTAATTGACATCGAGGAGAACGCTCCCTCCTTTGTTGGACATATTGGCGGCGATGATTTTATTGCCGTTATCCCTCATTTCAACCATGAGCCGTTATCACGACAAATTATTTCACTCTTCCAGTATGCTACGAAGCGTTATTACTCTGAAGATGAATGGAAAAGTGGGAGAATTCAAGCAAGAACAAGACAGGGGCAGATTGAATATATTCCGTTAGTAACGATATCCATAGCGATTGTACAAAATAAAAACTGTGTATTTACATCAGTAGAGGAAATAAGTAAAGTGGCTGCTAGATTAAAAAGCAGATGTAAAGCGATTAAAGAAAATTCATTTCTATCGTTAGAGGATGTCAGTGAAGAAGTTTTGCCTCAATAGTGGTAGAAAAGCCATGTAGTTTTGATAAACTACATGGCTTTTTAAGTTTTACATTAACACATTCGTATATCAGTCTAGCCGAATTGAGTTCGTAAAATAGGATTGGAGTGTGGTAATTTTCCATTTATTAATTCGGGATTTGGTTTCCCGAGAGCAAAACCCTGCCCCATATGGACGCCTACTTTTCGTAAGTAGTTTAGCTCCGAAAGTGATTCTATTCCTTCTGCAACGATTTGAGTATTTGACTGTAAAGCAAAATCAAGTAGGAGCTCTACTAAATGCTGCTTCTCGGGATGCTCATCAATTTTGCGAATAAGAGATTTATCCACTTTAATAAATTCGGGTTTTATGTAAATGAGGGTTTGTAAGCTATTATAGCCGGTTCCAGCATCGTCAACGGCAATACGAAACCCTTGTTGCCGATAATGATCTATGATTCGTTCGAATTGGCTATAATTGGTTACTGCCTCTTTTTCGGTAAGTTCTAAAACGATTTGCTCAGGGCAAAGATTATATCTTTCCAATAATTCCAGCGTTATTCCACTTCGATAGGCGGGATCAGCTAATACTTGTGGCTGGATATTGAGAAATACGAGTGGAGTCGAAGTGGGTTGAAACCCCTTGACCTGATCCGAGAATCGTTCAAGAGAAAGATTCCGGAGAAATCGTTCTATCATAAAAACATCATTGCTTTTGCCGACATATTCATAAAACTTTTCAGTTGTCGGAAACAATTTTGTCGGTTTAGGACGATTTAAAATCTCAAACCCTAATGTCTTACCTTCCTTCAGGCAGAGAATGGGCTGAAAAACCGTATCAACCTTCCCTTTTTGCATGAGCTCCTGAAGCTCTATACTCTTTCTATATTCTTGATAAAGACTTCCCTTCTTAGCATTTAAAAAGGCAAGAAAATTTATAAAATTGGTTAATCGGTTATTTTTCATAAGCCACCTATTGTGTAGAAATTTGTCGTTAAACTATCTCCATTATAATAGGTATTTTTGATCATAATGATAAGCGTTTGTAAATTTTATGTAAAAGCAGGGTGCTTGGTGGTATAT
>NZ_JBALOZ010000503.1:1300-1469 GCF_036965125.1 Bacillus sp. JJ1503 | reverse complement strand
GTTGAGCACTAAGGAATTCTCCTAACAATTATCATCGTAGGAACAATCTGCACTTTGTTTGTTCCGAAGGCGCTTACACTTTTGTTATTTCCGGGTCGTTACAATTGTAACGTTCAAGAAAATCAGATAAAATGTGTCTTTAGGCATAGTGTGAAGAGGTGATTTCTTG
>NZ_JBALOZ010000503.1:0-1207 GCF_036965125.1 Bacillus sp. JJ1503 | reverse complement strand
AATGCTTCAAGGAAAGTATGAAGACGATTTTCGTATACTGACTGAATCGTTAATGATTGAGCTTATACGTGAAAAAAAAGGAAAATCTGCGTCAAAGGAAGATCTATTTTTAGATAGCTATAACTCTTATTTAGAAATAGGTGTAGAAAAAAATGGGATATATTATCCTAATGGATATATTCCTATTTGGAAATGCAAGATGGAAATGTTTCACCCTGTAGGCTATTTAATAAATTTAAACATGAGTTCTTTAGAGAAGAAATTGCAAAAGATGATCGTAGAAATATATGAGGATCATAGGAGAGAGCGGGAAGATACATGATTAAGACGGATATATATGTATTGGCAGGGTTTTTGGGCAGCGGGAAAACAACCTTATTAAAGCAGTTATTAATCGAGGAAAAGAAGCAAAATCGAAAAGTAGCAGTCATGATGAATGAGCTTGGAAAGGTATCAATTGATTCAGACGCAATTGAAGAAGATGTTCCACTTAAAGAACTGCTGGATGGATGTATTTGCTGCTCCATTCAAGATAAGTTAGAGGCTCAGCTTCAGGGGCTGCTAATGGTTGAAAAACCAGAGGTTATTTATATAGAAGCAACAGGTGCGGCACACCCAGTTGAGGTATTAGATGCAGTACTCTCGCCGTTATTCGCAGATAAAATCCATGTAAAAGGTATTATATCAGTAGTTGACGGTATGAGGTGGCTTAACAGGAAAACATTGAGTCCTCAAGTACAGCAATTATTAATGGAACAAGTCAGGCACGCTGATTTAATTCTGTTAAACAAAACTGATGTCTTAACTGAAGCAGAGCAAGCAAAACTATCAATGGAAATACAGGCACTAAATTCTCATGCTTTTTCCGTGTTAACTGCATTCTCAAAAGTACCTATCGAGTATATAAAGAATTTGTCATTTAGTACAAAAGATAAACCGGCGAATTCCCATGTAAAGAAGGAATTAAAGTTAAGCTCTTATGTTTATAAGTTTGAAAAGCCGGTGGATCAAGGTGAATTTGAAAACTTTTTAAGAAATCTTCCTGATACGATGTACCGGATAAAAGGGTATATTAAATTTTCTTATTCGAAATATCCTTTTCTCTTTCAATTTTCATACGGCATGCCTGTCTATTTGCAGGAAAATATGAATATGCCCCTTAACTTAGTTTTTATAGGTGAAAAGATAAATAGGCAGGAGATAGAAA
>NZ_JBALOZ010000502.1:700-1922 GCF_036965125.1 Bacillus sp. JJ1503 | reverse complement strand
CACTAACTAATGTTGCTCCAAACAATAGCTTCAACCCAAACCGGGCAACTATGTTTCCTTTCTGTTCGTTTAAACTTTTTACAGCTCCTGAAATGATTCCAATAGAGGAAAAGTTTGCAAATGAGACAAGGAATACTGAGATAATTCCTAGTGTTCGAGGGGTAAAGCTTTCCTGCATTTTAGCTAAATCCATCATAGCTACAAATTCATTTGTCACAAGCTTTGTCGCCATAATACCGCCTGCTTGAACAGCCTCATATAATGGAACCCCCATAATTAATGCAAAAGGTGCAAAGATATATCCCATGATCTCCTGGAACGAAATACCGAAAATTAATTCAAAAACGCCATTAATTCCAGCAATTAATGCAACAAAACCAATTAACATGGCAGCAACTATAATCGCTACTTTAAACCCATCAATTATATATTCACCTATCATTTCAAAAAAGCTTTGTTTTTCCTCTTGAATAATAAGTATATCTTCGTTGGATTCCACAGTATACGGATTAATTACGGATGCAATAATAAATCCTCCAAATAAGTTCAGTGCCAATGCGGTAACCACATATTTTGGTTCAATCATCGTCATATAAGCTCCAACTATGGACATTGAAACCGTTGACATGGCTGATGCACACAATGTATATAAGCGATTGGCCGGCAGTTGGCCAAGTTGCTTTTTAACCGTAATAAATACTTCTGATTGACCAACCATTGCTGATGCAACGGCATTATACGACTCTAACCTTCCCATACCATTTACCTTACTTAACAAGAACCCAATTCCTTTCATAATAAAAGGAAGTATTTTTAAATATTGGAGAATACCAATTAATACCGAAATAAATACGATTGGAAGCAGAACATTTAGAAAAAATGGCATTTCACCTTCGTTTGCAAGGCCTCCAAAAACAAATGATATTCCACTGTTCGCATAAAATAATAATTTATTAAAGACGTCTGAAAACACTTTAATTAATACAAATCCAAATTTCGTATTTAACAATAATCCCGCTAATAAAAGTTGGATAACAATCATCATAATAATTGGTTTGATCTTAATATCTTTCCGATTATTACTTGCTAAATAAGCTAGTCCCAAAACAACAAGCAGTCCAAACAAAGCTATAACGTATTTCATAATTCCTCCAATGGTGTCGTTATTTCTAGAAGTTTAATTTGTACAAACCACAAGGGTTTATTTTAACATTTTTTTTAA
>NZ_JBALOZ010000502.1:0-674 GCF_036965125.1 Bacillus sp. JJ1503 | reverse complement strand
TATTTTTCTCGAGAGAAAAGTTTCAAATTTCGGATCCCATACTTTTCTATACTATTTTCATCCTCCCCATTATTAAACTGGCTTATTCTTGCTGAAAAAGATTCACCTATGACCAAGACGAAGAAAACAATCCTTTGAAGGCTGTAAAGGATTTCAAAGAAGCCATCGCAAGTGTTACCAATCTAATATTTTTTTAAAAATGTGAACTTTCTGCTCTTTCATTCGTATTATTAATAGAATTAAAAATAGAGGAGGAATTTCATTNNGGAAAGCTAGCACTCGCCGGTTCAATTGGTTTATCAGGAATTGCAGGCGGACTTTTGTCCGAACATCAGGTCTCAGCAGCGGAAAACATTAACGAAGTCAATTTTGAAAAAAAGGCAAAGGAATATGCTGATCTTTTTAAAACTACGGATTGGGAAAAAGCATACGGCCACTTAAGTAACAGCCTTCAAGCAAAAGTAGCAAAGGAACAGCTGCCAACCCTTATTGCAGGCCTAACAGAAGCACAATTTGGAAAAACAAAAGAAATCACGTTAAAAGATATCAAAAAGAATGGAGTGCACACGAATGCCGCTTTCACAGTGACAGCTGATCAAGGTGTGTACGAGCTTGTTTTGCGATTAAACGATGCTGGGCAGATTGACGACATGCTTTTCAATACATACGCTGTA
>NZ_JBALOZ010000501.1:0-2075 GCF_036965125.1 Bacillus sp. JJ1503 | reverse complement strand
CAAGTAATGCTGTTAGTTACTGGAATATTTATGACAATAATAAAGTGACTAGATATACCAATAAGGGTGGAAATATTTCTTTAATTGGAGAATACCGAAATGTATCTGGGCTTCCTGTTCATTATCATAATCAATCAGAGCAAGACGATAATTATGGACGTAGTGATCTAGAGGATATTGTTAGTTTAATTGATACTATGGAAGATATTTTAAGTAAGCTAGTTGATAGTTACCATAAGTTCCATACGCCTATCCCAGTAATAACGGGGCAACAAATAACCGATGGTGCATTGAGTAAGGATATTGCTGGAACGGGACTGACCTTAGAAGACAACAGTACATTCTCTTTAGTAACGAGTAAATTAGATTATCAATCATTCCAAACAATATGGAAGACGTTAATGCAATCAATGTTAGATGTTAGCGGTACTCCGAGTGTCAGCATGAATCAGGGAACTACAGCAAATTTAGCAGAGGTATCAATTAAGATGTTGTATACATTGGCAGACATGAGAGCAGCGCAGAATGAAATATACTTTAGAGATGGCTTATATGACAGATTTAATAAAATCAAACGTATGCTTGAATATTTAGATGTAAAGTTTGATGAAGAGGAATATGATACCTTGGATGTAGTATTCCAATACGCTCGACCATTGAATGAAACAGATGTAATAAATAATTTAAAGGCACTGAGTGAAATTGGTGGAATTAGTTTGAAGAGTTTATTAGAACGTAATCCATATATTGTGGATGTGGTGCAAGAGTTGGAGAGGTTAAAAGGGAGTAATAGGAATAAAGATGATACAGTTAATGAACGTATGAAAGACAATCTAACTGAGAATGGAAGTAATGTAATTGAGAATGTTTAATTTTATGGAAACGTAGGTGGCAGTAAGGGGGATCGGGAATAAGAGTATGCCGGCTCACACGCACATGTTATTATATACCCCCGTAAGTATAATAATAATTAACCTTCGTTGTTAAGAGGTTAAGGAACAAATGTTCTTGTTGTGTGAGGCAAGCATACTTTAATGTATCAATGAGATTATTTAATAGTTAATCGTTAAACCTAAATAACTAAGGATCAATGATGGTATACAGATTTCTAATTATTTATTACAATTATTCGAATGAGACATAATTAGATTGTGTCTCATTCGCTGAAACTGGTTTAACCTTACAGCGACAAGGGATTGAACAATTTAACAATAAATTCCTTGGTTTCTATTGAATTTGAATGGGACATAATTTATACTAAAGGTAAGTTAAGTCTCATTCGATAAAATCAATAGGGGTGATAAAAATGGAATTTGTAGAGCCGATTCGTGATCGTAAGAAAATTGATGCTATGAAGAAATTACTTAGTGATTCACCTAGAGACCATTTATTATTTCTAATTGGAATTAATACTGCTTTTCGGGTATCTGATTTACTTTCGTTAAAATATTCTGATGTGATGGATGATAAAGGACGATTGTTTGAACATTTTACATTGAAAGAAACCAAAACAGGCAAAAATAATAAGGTTGCCATGACAAAAGGGGTTCAAAAAGCATTAAAAGAATACATCAAGGGTAATTATGAAGGCAATATTGATGAATTTTTGTTCAAAAGTCGTAAACATGGCAAGGATGGGGAATCACAGCCAATCAATAGAAAGAGTGCATGGAGAATCATTCAGCAAGCAGCAGAACAATTAGGATTAAGAAATATTGGTTCTCATAGCTTGAGGAAGACTTTTGCTTATCATCAATATCAAATGGGTACAGATATTGTATTATTACAGGATATGTTGAATCATTCAGCACCAGCAGTGACATTGCGATACATTGGAATAACGCAAGATCAAAAGGATAGAGCCGTCAAAGCATTAGATTTATGAGCATTTCACAATACTGTGAGGTGCTTTTTTATTTATGCGTTGACTCCCTTTTTAAAACTTGCCCTGTAGCATACTCAAAAACACACACCCGAAAAAGTTTTGAATTTACCAATTAATTTCTATGAGTTATAGTTTAATTGGGTGATTAAAAAATGGAAAAATTAGACGAAAAAGTTTATTGCAGATTGTG
>NZ_JBALOZ010000500.1:0-1224 GCF_036965125.1 Bacillus sp. JJ1503 | reverse complement strand
TAAGCTCATTTTTTCTTCTCTCAATTTCTATTTGAAGATAATTCACATAACATCTCTTACGGAAAATATTTTTATAGAATAAGCATTCTATTAAGTAAACCTTATTGACCGTTCTGTTTTGAAACCTCCAAATGCTCATAAATTTTATTAATAATTTCAGCATCAATATTCGGATTAAACTTCCTAGCAAATAAATAAGAAGAGTTAATAAGTTCATCAAAATCGTTAGATTGAAAGATATAAGGATTTCCTCTTTTCCAATCTATATACCTCATACACGCACGGTAATCATTGTCAAATTTATTGTTATATAACTTGTTTTTAAATGAAGAGTTAGCAACAAGAGTTTGTAAAAATATTTCATCAGAGCTTACAGTAAATCTTATAAAATTTTGAATCCAAGACTTCTTTGAAACTACATATACCGCTAAGTCATTTGTTATGCTAAACCAATTACTACCTTTTTGAATTTGAAAATTTCCTTTATATCTATTTATACATAGTATTTTTTGTACAAAAATAGATAAATGTTTAATTGCTTTTACTATTTTATTTAAAGTATTATTTTTGATATTTGTGCAAAACTCTTGTAAAAAGTGATAATATTTAACTCTATTAATTTCACTTTGAGTAACTTTGCAAGAGTCAAAATGCACGAATTCTTTGCCTTGATTTTCATTAAAAAAAGCATGTATCTCATCTTGTGTTTTTAATGGTAAATCTACCCCTGATATTAAATGGTAATATTGATGATACTCTTTAATCGCTTCAGATAATAAAAACAATTCGCATTTTACTTGGCTTGCACCGCCCCAATTTACTTTAATCTCTTGATAAATCCGCAAGTTTGAATGTTTAACTTTCAACATTCTTGAATCAAAATTACTGACCTTTTTATCTACATGTAAATAAATATCATTTCTTGTATCATCCAATAGTTGAATTAATTTTTGCAAAAGGTCAAAATTATTATGAGCAACTATTAAGTAGGCATGTCTATTTAACTCCATCTCTCTACCTCCAACTATGTTGAATTTATATTAAATCCTATAGTTATTATATACCACTTAATAGTCAAAATTATTTCAACAAAATGTAATCATTTTTTATTAAGAATTGTAAAAAAATCTAGAGGAGGATTTCGTTTGGAAAACTACAATGTATTCAACGTAGACCTATTTAATAATTTGTTTAGGATTTATTTTTTGAAGAATTATTGAACCC
>NZ_JBALOZ010000499.1:0-4410 GCF_036965125.1 Bacillus sp. JJ1503 | reverse complement strand
TACTTATAATTTAAGTCCTCTTCTACTTTTAAAGCGACGTAGTAAAATGTGACTCTCCACACGAGTTATTCCATTTAATGCGTATAATTCTTCATTAATGAATCTTTCTAGAGAATTAAAATTTTCTACCAAAACATGCATATGTAATGTTGAGGGGCCTGTCATTTGATAGCAGCTGGCAACATTAGGGTTTTCTGCTAACGCTTCAGCTACTTTAACGAGTGAACTAGGTTCACAATCTATTTCAAAAAAAGCAGAAACATTTTTTCCAACCTTTTCGCTATTTATTACTACAGTAAATTGTTCGATAACCTTGTCTTCTACTAATTTATTTACTCTTTCTCTGACAGCAACTCGTGATAAACCTAATTGTTTTCCAATCTCTACATATGATACTCGCCCGTTATTTGTTAATAGTTGAAGGATATTCTTATCAATATTATCCATTAATTATCAACCCTTTCTCCGATCAAATCAAAAGTATTATACGCTATAACTGACCAAATAGAGAAGAAAATTTAATAAACTCTGAATTAATTAACTAGTTTTAATGGATGATTGGGAAGACGATTATCATCAGGATGAAGAAATGCAAGCAAATAGGAGTGCATTTTTCCAACTGCTAAATCGACAATTCGACAAGATGTGGTTTGGGAATGAGGTCTTCAATGTCTATTGGAAGAACTAATTGGTTCGTGGGATTTTGAATGTACTTAAGAAAATAGTTCCTTTAGATAATTCGTTGTGGTGACTTAATTATTACAAAAATGTCGGATTTAAAGTTTTTTATGCAAAAAAAGGGTGGCCAAAAGTTACTTTTGGACACCCACTTTACAATGTCTTTCTTATACAAGAACTGGCTGTTGTTGAAATAACGGAAACTCAGCACAAATGCTTTTTGTTGTTTCCTTTGCCTTTTCTAAAACCTCTGAATCCCCTTTGCTCTTCAAGACAGCTGCGATAACTTTCGCAATTTGCACCATTTCTTCTTTTTTCATTCCCCGCGTTGTTAACGCTGGTGTCCCCATGCGGATTCCGCTTGTTACGAACGGACTTTGTGGATCATATGGAATCGTGTTTTTGTTGACGGTGATGCCTGCTTCTTCAAGCAGCTTTTCCGCCTCTTTGCCTGTTAAATCCCAAGGGCGAACATCTAGTAATACGATATGATTATCGGTTCCTCCAGAAACGAGGGCTGCGCCTTCTTTCACTAACTCTTGACCAAGTGTTTTTGCATTTTCGATGACTTGTTTAGCATACTCTTTAAAACTTTGCTGGGATGCTTCATTAAATGCAACAGCCTTCGCAGCAATAATATGCATTTGTGGGCCGCCTTGAATTCCAGGGAACACGGCTTTATTAATAGCTTTAATTATATCTTCATCATTCGTCAAAATAATACCGCCACGTGGACCTCTTAATGTTTTATGCGTTGTGCTAGTCACGACATCTGCAAACGGAATAGGTGAAGGATGTAGACCTGCAGCAACAAGTCCTGCAATATGCGCCATATCAACCATCAATTTTGCGCCAACTTTATCGGCAATTTCTCTAAATCGGGCAAAATCAATTATTCTTGTATATGCGCTTCCGCCAGCAATAATTAATTTTGGCTGTTCTTTTTCAGCAATTGCTTCAAGTTCATCATAATCGATCAGGTGATTATCTTCTCTTACTCCATAAGACACAACCTCAAACCATTTTCCTGACATGTTTACCGGACTTCCATGGGTTAGATGCCCACCGTGTGATAAATTCATTCCCATAATTTTATCGCCTGGCTGAAGCAAGGCAAAAAATACAGCTGTATTCGCTTGGGCACCTGAGTGAGCTTGGACATTTGCAAATTTAGCGCCAAATAATTTAGTTAAACGTTCAATAGCAACATTTTCAACAACATCTACATTTTCGCATCCACCGTAATAACGCTTACCTGGGTACCCTTCTGCATATTTATTAGTCAATACGCTCCCCATGGCTTCTAATACATCATCGCTTACAAAATTTTCTGATGCAATTAACTCTAATGCATGATGCTGGCGGTGACTTTCCTTCTCGATCGCTTCAAAAATGGTTGAATCATTTTCCCGTAAACTCATATCTATTCCTCCTTGATTTTCAATTCTGACTTTCCCTAGCTGTTTTAAAAATTATAAATTTGCAATTTTGGGAATTTAAAAATCGTTTGTTCAGCTACATTTATTCTTTTCCAAGACAAAGGCAGGTAGACAATACGCTTTGCTGTCATTTTTTGAACACAAAAAAGGACAGAAAAGGGTATTGATGCGCTCTCTCCCCCTTCTCTGTCCTTTTACCTGAGAGTTTAACTCTTTATAAGAGTCTTCCCCTTTGGTGGCGTTTAATTAAACGCGCTCTCCAGAGTAACGTCCAGTTGTAGTTCTTCTACCTGAGAGATTAGTTCCAAGGGTATTTTTGGAACTTGCTCCTTCGGTGGTATTGACGACTACACTCTCCCACAACTATCATCCGTACTATATTTAATTTTTGTAATTATTAGAATAAGAGTTTTATCATAATATGTCAATATTTTTCTGGAAAAACTTTATTAATTTAGAAAGTGTTGATCACCATGCTAATCGGAATTTTATCCATTGCATCTAAATTTTACGCTACATTTCCTTTATTCTCATGATTTGCCTTTGTTTGCCGAATCTTATAAATCACAACCAGAATAATAAACCAAACAGGAGTTACAAACAAGGCAACACGAGTATCTTCCGCTAGTGCAAGTACTACAAGAACGAACGCTAGGAAAGCAAGAATCAAGTAATTGGAAAATGGATAAAGCGGTAATTTAAATTTATTCACTTTCGCTAAATCTGGCCTTGTTTTACGGTATTTCAAATGGCTGATAACCGTAATTCCCCAAATGAAGATGAAACATACGGTAGAAACACTTGTAATCAGTGTAAATACTCCCTCTGGCATTACATAGTTTAAAACAACAGAAATGAGTATGACGCCAGTTGAAAAGATCAATGCATTGGAAGGTACTTTACGGGAATCAAGTTTTGTAAATGGAACAGGTGCATTATTATCTTTTCCAAGAGAGTATAGCATCCGGCTTGTACTAAAAACGGCGCTATTACCTGCAGAAGCTGCGGATGTAAGAACGACAAAGTTGACGATACCAGCAGCAGCTGTGATACCTAGTCCTACGAAAACTTGAACGAACGGACTTTCCATTGGGTTGATCGAGTTCCACGGATATACACTCATAATAACAATCAGTGCACCAATGTAGAAAATAATAATCCGAATAGGAATACTATTAATTGCTTTTGGGATTACTTTTTCTGGATCTTTCGTTTCACCTGCTGTCAGTCCCACAAGCTCAATACCAACAAACGCAAACACGACCATCTGGAATGAGAGAATAAAGCCATTTAAGCCATTCGGGAACATTCCGCCGTGACTCCATAAATTCGTGAGACTAGCTGTGCCTGCATTCGAGGTAAAGCCAGTAATAATCATAAAAATTCCAACGACAATTAGTGCTAGAATCGCGATAATTTTAATTAATGCGAACCAAAATTCCAATTCGCCAAAAAGTTTTACAGTTGCCAGGTTCATAACGAGCAACACGACAAGCGCAATTAAAGCTGGCATCCACTGTGGTACACTAGGGAACCAATACTGAAAGTAAAGACCAACTGCTGTTAAGTCAGCCATTGCAATTGAAATCCAGCAAAACCAGTAGGTCCATCCGGTGATAAATGCTGCCATATTCCCTAAATAATCTTGAACAAAGTCAACAAAAGAATGATATTTCAGATTACTTAAGAGCAGCTCTCCAAGTGAGCGCATGATTAAAAAGCAAACTATGCCTGTAATCATATAAGCAAATAAAATTGAAGGCCCTGTTAAATGAATAGATTTTCCTGCTCCAAGAAATAATCCAGTTCCGATCGCCCCGCCAATGGCGATTAGTTGGACATGCCTGTTCTTTAGACCTCTCTCCAATTGTTGTTCATGCATAGATTTCTCACTCCCTGTTTTTCGAGGTGGGTACAATTGTTTACTAAACTAATAACGCGATTAAAGTATTGCACAATTTTTCCATATTTGACTAAGATCAAAGGTCCAGATGTTTACCAGGTATCCAAACAACAGAGTCATCTAGAATAAAGGAAGAAGTCATCTTTTGTAGAGAATTATTGAAGTAGTTTTAGGAACTCAGGTATACATTTGTAAGCGCATACAAAAAGTTACAATTATTAATATTAATGTTATTTATTTTAGAGTAGATTACTTCTTACCTAGGTGAACAACTGCCTATTTACTTAATCGAGTTTGATATCAGCATTAGCTGATTGCATCGCCACCTCTATTATAGATAGCTATTTTTACATAATAATGAACTAAGAAAAAATAGGCACTTTCCTATTT
>NZ_JBALOZ010000498.1:1814-2072 GCF_036965125.1 Bacillus sp. JJ1503 | reverse complement strand
ATTAGGAATAATGGGTGGAAAGTGATTGCGAGAAAATCAAATAGGCGAAAATTGTATGGGAAGAAAATATTGTAAATTATACACACTTTGTATATAATGTATATAAAGTGTATATACATTATTTTAAAAAGAGGTATTTGTATGCAAATAATAATATCCAATATTTCAAAAGAACCAATTTATGAGCAGATTTATGTGCAAGTTAAGAAACAAATTTTGACGAATGAACTGAAAGCAGGGGCGGCTTTACCATCTATG
>NZ_JBALOZ010000498.1:189-1758 GCF_036965125.1 Bacillus sp. JJ1503 | reverse complement strand
TTGAACGAAAAATGAAAGTCATTGAAGAACAGTTAATGGCTGCAATTCAAAATAGTAAAGAAATAGGAGTAGAGTTAGCTGAATTAAAAGAATTACTTACAATGTTATATAAGGAGGAAGTATGATGGAAAACGTAATTGAGCTACAACATGTAAATAAGGCTTTCAAAGGATTTGAACTGAAAGACTTATCAATCTCAGTGAAGAAAGGCTTTGTTACAGGGTTTATTGGTGGTAATGGAGTAGGAAAATCCACAACGATTAAGTTGATTATGAATTTATTACAACCGGGTAGTGGAGAGGTTTCACTTTTTGGTTTGAATTATAAAATGCATGAAAAAGAAATAAAACAACGAATTGGCTTTGTGTTCGATCATAATGTTTTTTATGAGAATCTTACCTTATTAGAAATGAAAAATATAATAAGACCAATTTATAAAAAATGGGACGATTCTATATTCAATCATTATGTAGATCGGTTTGAACTACCATTAAAGAAAACATTGAAAACTTTTTCTAAAGGTATGATGATGAAGGCTTCCTTAACCATTGCGTTATCCCACGATGCTGAGTTAATTATTATGGATGAACCAACGTCGGGATTAGATCCAATATTTCGTAGAGAACTGTTAGATATCCTTCACGATCTCATGCAGGATGGTGAAAGAACGATTTTCTTTTCTACTCATATTACGACAGACTTAGAACGAATCGCGGATTATATTACTTTTATCCATGATGGACAACATATTTTTACAAAAGAGTATTATAAAATCGAAGAAGACTATGCACTTGTGAAAGGAAATATAAATCTATTAGATCGTGATACAGAACAAGAATTTATAGGTGTCCGTAAATCCAATCATGGATTTGAAGCATTAACGATAAATAAACAACGTACAGAAAGTATCTTTGGTGATACGGTCATTTTGGAGAAACCAACACTAGAAGATATTATGCTATATACAAAGAAAGGAAAAGATAACTATGTTCAATCTCATTCGTAAAGATATTATTTTACAGAAAAATACATTATTAATTCTTTTACCTATATTATTTATATATTTATTTTTAAGTACTTCTACTATCTGGGTGGGTATTATATTTTGTATCGCCATCATCATGCAAAGTTTTTCAATGGATGAAAAATCCTCCAGCCATCTCTTATTGAATTCTTTACCTTATACTCGAAAAGAAATTGTTAGTTCCAAGTATATAGGTGCATGCGTTTTCACTTTCTTGACTTTAGTTACTATTTTTATTGGTCATTTCGTCATTCATAGAGAAATCATTCAATGGGAACAATTATTGCTTATAACAGGTATTGTTACGGTGTTTATTTCATTTGCTTTTCCATTTTCTTACCTATTTAAAAGTCAATATTTGATGATTGCCTCTATTGTTGTGTTTGCCCTTTATTTAATTATTGTCAATAGTTTTATACCTGATATCAATGATCGATTAAGAGAGGTCATTCAATGGGTTCTGTCTTTTGATAATTCTCTATTGTATTTAGGTGTAATACTATCAGTTGTACTTCTTTATATTTTTTCTTGGATGCTATCCATCC
>NZ_JBALOZ010000498.1:0-153 GCF_036965125.1 Bacillus sp. JJ1503 | reverse complement strand
GTATTTTAGAGAGTTTGTTAAAAGGGGATTTGGAATTATAGGAGCGAGAAATCAAGGTGGAACATTTCTTAGAATGACTGTCATCTAATAATATTTTTAAAAACTATCTTTTAGTATGCAATGATCTTCAACAAAAGGGCGCTTTTATGAAGT
>NZ_JBALOZ010000497.1:1503-1818 GCF_036965125.1 Bacillus sp. JJ1503 | reverse complement strand
AGCGTTCCTTGTGGAGCTATACAAAAAAAAGAACCGGTTCAAAAAGCTAAACCAGTTCCATTCATTTATTATTCTTTTATCGCGGCTTCAAGAGCCACTTCGATCATTTCATTGAAGGTTGTTTGTCTTTCTTCAGCAGTTGTTTCCTCCCCGGTTAAAATATGATCGCTAACCGTTAAGACGGACAATGCTTTTCGATCAAATTTCGCCGCTAACGTATAAAGAGCTGATGTTTCCATCTCAATAGCCAAAATTTGATATTTTGCCCATTTTTCTAATTCAGAATTATCGTTGTAGAACATATCTGCTGTAAAT
>NZ_JBALOZ010000497.1:218-1435 GCF_036965125.1 Bacillus sp. JJ1503 | reverse complement strand
GTAAATACGCTTCCAACTTTAAGCTGAAGTCCTTTTTGCACTCCTGCTTCATAAGCACGTTTAAGTAAATCAAAATTAGCTGTAGGAGCATAATCGACTCCTCCAAATGTAATCCTATTCATTTGAGAATCTGTTGAAGCTGTCATTGCCAGGATCACATCCCGCACCTTTACATCCTTTTGAATAGCCCCACAAGTACCGACGCGGATTAAATTTTGAACATTATAGCTTTGCATCAATTCATTTATATAGATAGAAATCGATGGTACACCCATACCAGTTCCTTGAACAGAGATAGGATGGCCCTTGTATGTACCTGTATATCCAAACATATTTCGTACTTCATTATAGCATTTGGCATTTTCCAAAAATGTTTCAGCAATATATTTTGCACGTAAAGGATCCCCAGGTAAAAGGACTGTTTCAGCAACTTCATTTTCTTTCGCACCAATATGTATACTCATAAATTAAGCCTCCCAAATTTTCTCGAAGGGTAAAAATCCCTACCTCACTATACCATAATATATCCCAGCTTTAAATCGTTCTATTCCTCCAGCATTTTTTTTACGCTTACGGGAAAGCTATCTTTAGCCAAATCAGGAGGTGTTGATTAGTGGCACAGGAAAAAATGAGTAAAAAACTTAGACAGGCTGTTCAACACGCGAATGAAACAAATCCAACATCAAGATCAAATACAGAGCCTAATACATCAAAAACAGTTAAAACAATTAGTAAGAAATAGAGGGGAGCCTGCAAATGGGTAAAAAACATCGAAATCGAATCAATTCACCAAAAAAAAATAATCACATTCCGAAAGAAGCAATTATCGCTGAACAAGAAGCTCACGGTAAAGAATTCACTGCTCAAGGAAGGAAAAATGGTCCTGGTTCTAACATTGAATAAGGAGAGCATAGCTGCTCTCCCCTTCCTACCTAATATGAATACGATTAATTTCCTGCCAGCCTCCCGGTTTTAATTGAAAATAATATTGCCCTTTCCGCCCTTCATCAATATTCAAAATATCCCCTGTTGAAATAAATCTTCCATTAAAATCATTAGGTATTCGATCGTGAACATTAAATGTCGAAAAGACCGAATTGATGCATTCAACATGGTCCGATGCCTGCACAGTTAATCGGTAAACTTGTCGATATCCTTTATTTTGTCGAAATTCAGGCGTTTGGAATATCGTGACATCGTATTCCTTCCTTTTAACC
>NZ_JBALOZ010000497.1:0-177 GCF_036965125.1 Bacillus sp. JJ1503 | reverse complement strand
AATATTCAAATATTTCTGATAAACATACACTTTCTATTAGATACTTCCTTTGTCGTTTCCTTCATCAAAAAAATACTACTTTTGTCGAACAAAGGATTATTTCTAAAGAAAGCGCTTACATTTCAGAAGATAGTTTCATATAATATAAAAATATGATTAAGGGTGCTTTGAAATGAT
>NZ_JBALOZ010000496.1:0-1273 GCF_036965125.1 Bacillus sp. JJ1503 | reverse complement strand
ATAGTTTGATATATTACTATCATTCTATAATCTGTATAATTATAGGGCAATTCGCTAATTTAGGGGGGATTTGATGTTAAATGGTCGTTAATATTCTTTAAACAAACCAGATTCAAATCGTTCCATTGATGACGTTCTCGGTGTCTAACCCCTAGTGCGTTAATCGATTAATACTTTGAGGGACAGGCACCTTTTTTGAATATCTTAAGATGGATTTACATTTAAGGTAAACTATTGGAGGTGATGGTGAATGTTATTTGTTAATAAAAATAAAATTATCTGCAAATCATCTTAATTTTACTTTATTATTGTTTAATCAAATTGCCGATGTATTATATTAACATTCGGATATAGAATTTATTATTTATTTTTACTCAATGCTTCCTTCGCTTCTTTTAAGTCTATTTTAGCGTTATATCCATGTTTTTGAAGTAAATGTAAAAGGTTATTTCCATTTAGTAATGTAATGGGCTTATCTTTTGAAAAATTATAGGCATCAGGTCCGTAGTCAGCGGTCGAAACTAATATTCCTTTTGTCGCGCCTTCGTTCATAACTGTTCCATATAAGTCTCGTACTGCTGAAACCCCTACAACATTTGTATATCTTTTTGCTTGAATAACGATTTTACCTCCACGAATTGGGTCAGGGTCAAATGCCACTGCATCTACACCGCCATCTCTACTGGCTTGAGTAATTTTTACTTCTCCTCCTGTCTGATTAAACTCTTTATCAAACAATTCTCTTATTAAGTGTTCGAAGTCTTCCCAATCCATTGCTGCTAAATTAACAGTTTCATCTAATGAATCAGCAACATTATATGAAGATCTAAATCTCGAATCTTCTCTATTAATATAGATTATCGGAGCTATCGGAGTTAAACTATGTAGTTTAGTACTTCCTATACCTTTTAGATTTTTAAAGCAAAGTTTTGGATCTACTTGGGCCAAATTAATTTCTTCAAATTCTTGTTTAGTGGTTTGAACTGATAATATACATGTCTCAACTTCTTTACCAGTTGCTTTATCTATAGATTTAACCCATCCATTAAACACAATGGAATGAATAACATTAATAGCATCTGCCTCGAACAATTCATGAATAGTCCTCAATGTAATTTGATATAACAGGTTATCATACATTTTTCTTAGTGCTGCATCGGTTAAATCTACTTTTTTGAACTCGTCCTTACTCTGGATATACTTTACTTCCTTTAGACTTGGTAATTGATCAGGGGCAGGTAGTAAATATTCTACGATGAGTATTTTATTATTC
>NZ_JBALOZ010000495.1:0-1107 GCF_036965125.1 Bacillus sp. JJ1503 | reverse complement strand
CCCTTGGGTTTATCACGTTCAGCGGCTACTACTGGATCTTTATTACTTTTACTTGTGTAGCCATTTTCCAGAGTGCGATTATTCCGATATCAGATAGTTTATCAATCAAATATTCAAGTAAAGTCAAAGTCAATTATGGGAATATCCGATTGTTTGGGTCTCTTGGATTTGGGGTAGCGGTTTTTATTATGGGGAGGCTATCTGAATGGAATCCAAAAATCATTTTTATTTCCTTTTTTGCTTCATTATTTATCGCCAGTATTCTAGCAAGGAAAATGCCTTCAGAAAATGTTTCCAATAATCAGAACTTGCTTTCTGGTGTTAAGGAAATTCTTGTCCATAAAAGGTTTCTCATTTTCCTCGTAATTACTTTTCTGATTTTTGGTCCTAATCTCGCTAATAATAATTACTTTGGCCTTTTTATTGAAAATCGCGGGGGGACCTATACAGGAATAGGGATTGCTTTTTTAATTGCTGTATTGTCCGAAATTCCCTTTATGAAGGCAGCAGGCAGCTGGATCCACCGTTTTGGATTATTGCAGATTGCTGCACTTGCTGGTGCTGTTTCCTTAATTAGATGGCTGCTATATTTTATGGAGCCAAGTCTGTGGGTCATTTACGCAACAGCTGTCATACAAGGTTTCTCAATTGGTTTATTCATTCCTGCAAGTCTTCAGTATATAAGAGATATTACGCCTGTTCATATTACCGCTACTGCTATTACATTATACTCGGCAATTGGAAATGGCTTAGGAAACTGGTTTTGCACATTTGTCGGCGGTATCATTTATGAGGAATTTAATATTTACAGTTTATACTTATTTTTCAGTGTTTTGAGCTTATTGGGGATTATCCTTAATCTATGGCTATTGAAAGAGGAAAAGGGCCATTCAACCCTTTCCGTTGCTAAAAATTAGTGATATTTATTAAAAAGAAGTTGCTTTAAGCTGCAACTTCTTTTTTTATCAATTATTCAATATATTTATTCATAAACTTTCTGGCAAGCAATCTTTTCACTTCGTTATAGGAAAGACCTGATTGACTATTCAGCCGTTTGACTTCTTCAATATCGGTCCCAGCTGCTGTATATTTTTTTATAGATTTTTG
>NZ_JBALOZ010000494.1:0-5077 GCF_036965125.1 Bacillus sp. JJ1503 | reverse complement strand
GTATAGAGGCTGGACCGCCTCCATAACCAAGAATTCCTGGAATGAGGAAGGCTAAAAATATTTGCCAATAGATCATTCTATGCCCCTCCTTTTTCCTAATGGTAAAAATACAAGAATGATCAATAACAGAATAAGGATAGCCGGATGAACATTTAACAATTCTATTAATAGAAGTGAGACGAATAACATTAATATAGCTCTGATCCAGCCGAGGGTATCACCAGATTTTTTTACAAAGTCCCAAGTCATAGTTGCCAGCATAACTGCAACAACAGGTANNATATACTTGTAATAACTGAAGTAAAAAAATCATGAGTAAAGCGGTCGGGGCTACAGTGGCAAGCAAAGCAACTAAGGAACCTAATAGGCCACCCACCCTATAACCAATATATCCAGCCATTTTTGTCGCTATTGGTCCTGGCATTGTATTTGCTAAAGCTAAAGTATCACCAAATTCTTCTTCACTCATCCATTTATATTTCTTAACCGTTTCTTGATGAACAAGCGGAATAGAAGAAGGACCGCCACCAAAACCTAGCATTCCGACTCGAAAGAATGCTAATATTATATGCAAAAGGATTCTCCAGTCTGGACGTGGAGAAGGAGAATCCACCAACTTTTCTTTTTCTAAAGCTTTTCCCAAACTAAAATAACCCCTTCTGTACGTAATTCTGTTCCACCTATAAATAACGCTCTTTTACTGGCTCTCCAAAATAATTTAACCACGTCCGAAGCCTCCTTTAACAATTTTGATACCTTGCTTTTTTTAAAAGCATGTAGAAATAATGAATTATAAAGATGGGTAGAGTAATCCATTTATAATCCTCCTTGATCTTTAATAAATTCTGGAATATGCCAGATTTGACGTTTAAAAATTCCATTTGATCTCATAGGTCTATTCCTACTATTATTTAAAGGGGTATTTCTTAATAGCTATGTAATTGACTGACCTGCAAAGTGACAAGCAGCATAATGATTAGGTTCGTATTCAGCCCAATCTGGTTTTTCTACCTTACAAACATCAGCGGCGATTGGGCATCTTGTATGAAATGGACATCCGCTGGGAGGATTAGCAGGATTCGGCAAATCCCCATGCAATCGAATTCGATTGCGATTAGCATGAACAGATGGTCGCGGTATTGCTGATAACAATGCCTGCGTGTATGGATGTAACGGCTTATTAAATAAGTTCTTAACCGTTCCAAGCTCTACTGTATTCCCTAAATACATAACTAAAACTCGGTCACAAAAGTAACGTACGACACCCAAGTCATGAGAAATAAATAGATAGGAAAGATTGTATTTTTGCTGTAAAGTTTTTAGAAGCTTCAAGACTTGCGCTTGAACAGAAACATCAAGAGCAGATACCGCTTCATCGCATATTACAAACGAAGGATTTAACGCAATTGCGCGTGCAATACCAATCCGTTGCCGCTGACCGCCACTGAATTCATGAGGATACCGATCAAAATGCTCTTCCTTTAAACCTACTTCTTCTAACAGATTTATTACGGCTTGTTTTTTCTCATTTCTAGTCATATTCGTATGCATGGAAAAAACTTCTTCGAGTGCATGACCGATACGTTGCCTAGGATTTAATGAAGCATAAGGGTCTTGGAAAATCATTTGCATTTGTTTAACAAATTTCTTTTTTTCTTTTCTCTTTAAATTTTGAATTTCTGTATTTTGAAAATAAATTTGTCCACCTGTTATTTCTTCTAAACCTAAAATGGCTTTTCCTAATGTTGATTTCCCACAACCAGACTCTCCAACTACGCCTAAGCTCTCACCCTCAAATAATTGTAAGGAGACACTCTCTACCGCTTTAACGTCTCCCTGCTTTCGTTTTAAGATTCCTCCTGTTATAGGAAAATACTTTTTTAGCCCTTTTAATTCCAGGAGCACCTTTGGTTCCCTGATCTCTTTAGATGGTTGTTTTTCATTTAAGACTACCATTAGTTCACCCCTCTTCTTCTAACCAACAATTTACATTATGAGTATCAGATATTTTAAATACAGGAGGCTCTGTATTTCTACAGATGTCCATCGCAAACTTACATCTTGGATGAAATCGACATCCCGTTATCTGTTCATTTAAACTTGGTAATGAACCTGGGATTGGTTCTAATTCAAAATCTGGGTCATCGACATTAGGAACAGAGTTTAGCAATCCGATTGTGTAAGGATGTTTTGGATTGTCAAAGATTTCACCAACATTCCCTTCTTCAACCTTTTTCCCTGCGTACATAACCATCACTCGATCTGCCACTTCTGCAACTACACCCATATCATGAGTGATCATCATGACACCCATATTGTATTTTCCCTTTAGATCATTGATCAGATCTAAGATTTGCGCTTGAATGGTTACATCGAGTGCTGTAGTTGGTTCATCTGCAATTAGTAATCCCGGGTTGCAAGATAGAGCGATCGCAATCATGACCCGCTGTCTCATCCCTCCGCTTAGCTCATGAGGATATTGATTCATCCTTTTCTCTGGATAAGGAATACCAACTTGCTTTAAAAGCTCAATCCCCTGATTAGTTGCTTCACGATTTGATAGCTTATTATGTAACATTAACGGTTCTCTAATCTGATAACCAATTGTCAAAACTGGATTTAATGCCGTCATAGGCTCTTGAAAAATCATAGAAATTTTATTTCCCCGTATTTGTCGCATTTTTTCAGCTGATAATTTATGAATTGCGGCTCCTTCATAGAGAATTTCCCCACTCGTAATCTTGCCATTGCTAGGTAATAAGCCAATGACTGAGAGAGAAGTTATACTTTTGCCACAGCCTGATTCACCAACAATACATAGTGTCTCTCCTTTTTGAAGAGAAAAGGAGACATCACGAACAGCAGGCAATTGCCCGTCTGCTGTTCGAAATTCAGTCACAATGTTTTTGACTTCTAGTAATGTCTCTCCCATAATTCAACCTACTTTCTTGTCATTTTAGACAAATCCCATTTCTCATTCGGATCTAATATAAGGCCATTTTATGAACGTTAAATTGCTACTGTAGCAACCCCGTTGTATATAAGAATAATGACGTTTTCATAGAGTATTAGTTGGTTCACTTTACAAGATGAATACCATCTAATTTTATCCATTTTATTTTCTGTTCTATTATATTATTGAATATCCATATTTGGATCTAAAGCATCTCTTAATCCATCGCCAACTACATTGAAAGCAAATACGGTTAGCATAATTGCAATTCCTGGAACGATTGTTAAATGGGGTGAAGACCACATAAAATTTTGTCCTTGTGCTATCATCGCTCCCCATTCAGGAGCTGGTGGCTGAGCTCCCAAACCTAAGTAACTTAACGAAGCAGTCGATAAGATTGCCGTCGCCATCCGCATAGTTGCAAACACAATGATTGGAGCGAAAGCATTCGGCAAAATGTGTTTGACCATGATCCTTAAATCGGATGCTCCAAGTGATTTCATTGCCATTATGTATTCTTTCTCTTTTATCGAAAGAACCGATCCTCGAACAATTCTTGCGCATGTTGGAATTGACCAAATACTTATAGCAATTGCTACATTCACAAGACTAGTTCCCAAAATTGCTATGATAAGCATAGCAAGCAAAATACCTGGAAAAGAGAATAATAAATCTACAATTCTCATAATAATTCCATCTAGTTTTTTATAATATCCTCCTAGTAACCCAAGAATGACTCCCCCTATAAGTCCTAAGCTCACAGCAGTTATTCCTACCACTAGAGAAATTCTCGCTCCATATACGATCCTACTCCATATATCTCTGCCATAATTATCTGTTCCTAACCAATGTTCTTCGTTAAAAATTGGTAATTCAGTTGCGGCTAAGTTTTGTTTAATAGGATCATGAACGGTAATAAGAGGAGCAAGAATAGCCATTCCTATTTGAATTAAAATAATGATTAGTCCAATAACAGCAAGTTTATTTTTCAATAATCTTTTAAGTGTCATCAAAAAGAAATTTTCTTTCCTCTTATCCTGATTTATATCTGTCCCGACTGTACTTACTGATGGTTCCATAGTTCTCCCCCTTCCTTATTGATATTTAATTCTTGGATCGACATATGTATAAACAATATCAACAACTAAATTTACTAATACAAATAAGGTTGCAACTAATAAAACAGAACCTTGAACCATTGGAAAATCTCGTGCAGCAATAGCGTCAATCATTAATCTACCTACTCCGTTAATGGCAAATACTTTTTCTGTAATAATCGTTCCGCCTAAAAGAAAACCAAAATTCAATCCAATTACAGTAATAACTGGAATCATTGCATTCTTTAGAGTGTGAATCCAGATTACATTTCTTTCCTTTACTCCTTTTGCTCTCGCTGTTCTAACATAATCAGCCTTAACCACTTCAAGCATAGAAGATCTTGCCATTCTAGCGATCATTGCAGCAGATCCAGTTCCTAATGTAATAGCAGGTAAAACTAGTTGCTTTAACCCTTCAATGGTATACCATGGTGCAGATAACCCTCCTACTGGAAGCCACTGAAGATTGACTGCAAATACTAAAATCAACAATGCACCCAACCAAAAATTTGGTATCGATATTCCAGCTAGAGCAAATGTAGTAGAAGTGACATCTAACCATGTATTATGTTTAAGGGCAGATACTAATCCTGCGAATATTCCGATAATTACAGCTACAAACATACTGGCAACAGCTAACTTTAAAGTATTTGGGAAACGAATAGCGATAGCTTCAGAGACAGGTTGACGTGTTTGATATGAAAATCCTAAATCTCCTTGAACTACACCAGCCAAATATCTTCCATACTGGGTGAAGAAAGGGTCGTTTAAACCTAGATTGTCCCTTATAGCTTCTAAATCAGATTCTGATGCTGTAGGTCCCCCAATCATAGTTGCAGGATCGCCAGGAGCAATATGCATTGAAGAAAAAACTAAAAAAGAGATACCAAATAAAAGGAATATTAACTGTATAAACCTTCGGACAATCAAAGCAATCAAAATTTAACCTCCTCTATAATCATTTGTTAATCATTTTACATAAATATATTACCAAATGTTAATATTGATTTAAAAATGATTATAGATG
>NZ_JBALOZ010000493.1:0-5314 GCF_036965125.1 Bacillus sp. JJ1503 | reverse complement strand
TTGTAAAAACTTAATATCAAGTAGTTGACGGGAGAAATAATGTGATTTAAACTTAAAATCATTGATAGAAATGTGTATCAATTCTGTTGCAAATTTAATTGATACAGAATAAGATAGAATATGAGTTAACAACAATAGAAGTTATAAACTTAAGAAAATGGAAACCTAATGAAGCAGGGAATCTAGGCAATTATTTATTTCTGAATATTTTCTTTTTTTACCAAATACAATTCACTCTGCTTTGGCTTTCTATTTTAACTTAGTTTTGGGCAATCTAGAAATTGTATTGTACTCATATTATTAAGTCTCTTTTAAAATAATGGAAAGGGTGACTCGTATGGCTTCTAATACAAGATTGGCACAATTAGATGTTAAGAAGCAGCTTGAAAATGTTGAAGAACAATTTCAAACGTTTCAAATTCTTAATGAGGAAGGAAAAGTAGTAAATGAATCTGCAATGCCTGATTTAAGTGATGAGCAGCTTCAGGAATTAATGCGTCGGATGGTATATACACGCATACTAGATCAACGCTCTATTTCTTTAAATAGACAAGGAAGACTTGGGTTTTATGCACCAACAGCAGGACAAGAGGCTTCTCAATTAGCTTCCCAATTTGCTTTAGAGAAAGAAGATTTTATTCTTCCTGGGTATCGTGATGTTCCGCAAATGATTTGGCATGGTCTGCCATTATCTCAAGCTTTCTTATGGTCAAGAGGACACTATGAGGGTGGGAATATTCCAGAAGGTGTAAATGTTATAGCTCCGCAAATTATTATCGGTGCTCAATACATTCAAGCAGCAGGGGTAGCACTAGGAATGAAAAAACGTGGAACAAAAGCAGTTGCTGTGACTTATACAGGAGATGGCGGTACTTCGCAAGGTGACTTCTATGAGGGAATTAACTTTGCAGGTTCTTATGGGGCTCCAGCAATTTTTATTGTTCAAAATAATAGATTCGCTATTTCTACTCCAGTTTCTTTACAAACTGCAGCTAAAACACTTGCTCAAAAAGCTGTTGCAGCTGGAATTCCAGGAATTCAGGTTGATGGAATGGATCCATTGGCTGTTTATGTGGCTGTACGAGAAGCGCGTGAGCGTGCAATCAATGGGGAAGGCCCAACATTAATTGAGACCCTAACTTACCGATATGGTCCTCATACGATGGCAGGAGACGATCCTACACGCTACCGTACAGCTGATCTTGATAATGAGTGGGAAAAGAAAGACCCGCTTGTCCGTTTCCGCAAGTTCTTAGAGGATAAAGGAATTTGGAATGAAGAAATGGAAAATGAAACAATTGAAAAAGCTAAAGAAGATATTAAAGTTGCGATAAAACAAGCAGATGATACACCTAAACAAAAAGTAACTGATCTCATTTCAATCATGCATGAAGAAGCAGGAATGCCTTATAACTTAAAAGAACAATATGAAATATATAAAGAAAAGGAGTCGAAGTAAGCTATGGCGCAAATGACAATGATTCAGGCAATTACTGATGCCTTACGCACAGAATTGCAAAATGATCCGAATGTTCTTGTATTCGGAGAAGATGTGGGCGTAAACGGTGGCGTGTTCCGTGCTACTGAAGGCCTTCAAAATGAATTCGGCGAAGAGCGTGTATTTGATACACCTCTAGCTGAATCTGGAATCGGCGGCCTTGCGGTTGGTCTTAGCTTACAAGGCTTCCGTCCAGTACCTGAAATTCAATTTTTCGGATTCGTATATGAAGTAATGGATTCTATTTCTGGACAGCTGGCACGTATGCGCTATCGTTCTGGAGGGAGATATAATGCGCCTGTGACTATTCGTTCACCTTTTGGGGGAGGCGTACATACTCCAGAAATGCATGCTGACAGCTTGGAAGGGTTAATGGCTCAACAGCCTGGGGTAAAGGTTGTCATTCCATCAACACCTTATGATGCAAAAGGGCTTTTAATTTCTGCCATTCGTGATAATGACCCAGTCATTTTCCTTGAGCATATGAAATTATACCGTTCTTTCCGTCAAGAAGTACCTGAGGAAGAGTACACAATTCCATTAGGTAAAGCTGAAGTGAAGCGTGAAGGAAAAGACTTGTCGATCATTACGTATGGAGCAATGGTGCATGAAGCATTAAAGGCTGCTGAAGAATTGGAAAAAGAAGGCTATTCTGCAGAGGTAATCGATTTACGTACAGTATCACCAATTGATATTGATACTATTATTGCATCGGTTGAAAAAACAGGACGTGCGATTGTCGTTCAAGAGGCTCAAAAACAGGCTGGTATTGCTGCTAATGTTGTAGCAGAAATAAATGACCGTGCAATCTTAAGTCTTGAAGCTCCTGTCCTTCGCGTTGCAGCGCCGGATACAGTTTTTGCATTCCCGCAAGCTGAAACAGTTTGGCTTCCAAACTATAAGGATATTATTGAAACTGGTAAGAAAGTATTAACTTTCTAAAAAGCAGGTAATTATGTTCTTTCGAAGGGGAGAATGAAGGAAGTAATAGAAAATCGGTACAAATACCGATTTTCTTCTTTCCAGCTTCTGTCCTTCCTTATATTGTTAGTGTAGGAGGATGATTCTAAATGTCATTTCAATTTAAATTGCCTGACATTGGTGAAGGGATCCACGAAGGGGAAATAGTTAAGTGGTTCGTTAAAGCAGGCGATAAAGTACAAGAAGATGATGTATTATGCGAAGTTCAGAATGATAAAGCAGTTGTAGAAATTCCTTCACCTGTTAAAGGAACGGTTGAAGAAATTTTAGTCGGGGAAGGAACTGTTGCAACTGTTGGCCAAGTTCTTATTACATTTGATGCGCCTGGATATGAAAATTTAAAATTCAAAGGCGATGAACATCAAGAAGATGATAAGCCCGCAGATCAAGCTCCAGAGAAAACGGGTGAAGCTGAAGTAAATCAAGCCGAAACTCAAACAAGTGCTAAATCTGACCGCCGAATTATCGCGATGCCTTCTGTTCGGAAATATGCTCGTGATAAAGGTGTTGATATTCAGCAAGTAGCGGGAAGCGGTAATAATGGCCGGGTCTTAAAAACCGACATTGATTCGTTCTTAAGCGGGGGAGTTCAAGTCCAGCAACCAGTGGCTCAAGAACAAGAAACAACGGCAGCACCTGAAGAAGTGGCAGCTGCTCCAGTTCAAAAAGTTATTCCACAAGGGCAATACCCTGAAACTCGCGAAAAAATGAGCGGCATCCGTAAAGCAATTGCAAAAGCGATGGTAAACTCAAAACATACAGCTCCACACGTGACTTTAATGGATGAAATTGAAGTGACAAAGCTTGTAGCTCATCGTAAAAAGTTCAAAGAAGTTGCTGCAAATAAAGGAATTAAGTTAACGTTCCTTCCATATGTAGTGAAGGCATTAACAAGTGCTTTACGTGAATACCCAGTATTGAATACATCAATTGATGACGCCGCACAAGAAATTATACAAAAGCATTATTACAATATTGGTATAGCAGCAGACACTGAAAAGGGTCTTTTAGTACCAGTTGTAAAAGATGCTGATCGTAAATCTATGTTTGCAATTTCAAATGAAATTAGTGAGCTTGCTGCAAAAGCGCGTGATGGCAAGTTATCTTCTGAGGAAATGAAAGGGGCTTCCTGCACAATTACAAATATTGGATCAGCAGGCGGACAATGGTTTACCCCTGTTATCAATCACCCAGAAGTTGCTATTTTAGGCATTGGACGTATTTCGGAAAAGGCAATTGTAAAAGACGGTGAAATTGTTGCAGCTCCAGTATTAACATTATCATTAAGCTTTGACCATCGCATCATTGATGGCGCAACTGCCCAGAATGCGTTAAATCATATTAAACGTTTATTAAACGATCCTGAACTATTGTTAATGGAGGCATAAAACATGGTAGTAGGAGATTTCCCAATCGAAACAGATACAATTGTCATTGGCTCAGGTCCTGGCGGGTATGTGGCTGCTATTCGTGCAGCACAGCTCGGCCAGAAAGTGACTATCGTTGAAAAGGCAAATTTAGGCGGTGTTTGCTTAAACGTGGGATGTATCCCATCTAAAGCATTGATTGCTGCAGGACACCGTTATGAAACAGCTAAGCATTCTGATTCAATTGGGATTACAGCTGAGAATGTAACTGTTGATTTTACAAAGGTACAGGAATTTAAAGCCGGTGTAGTGAAAAAACTTACTGGCGGTGTGGAAGGTCTATTAAAAGGAAATAAAATTGATATTGTACGTGGTGAAGCATATTTTGTTGATGCCAACACTCTCCGTGTTATGGATGAAAACTCAGCGCAAACGTATACCTTTAAAAATGCAATCATTGCAACAGGTTCACGTCCAATTGAGCTTCCAACATTTAAATATTCAAAACGTGTTCTAGATTCAACAGGGGCACTTTCTCTTCAAGAAATCCCTGAAAAAATCGTTGTTATTGGCGGCGGGGTAATTGGAATTGAACTTGGCGGTGCTTATGCGAATTTCGGAACACAGGTAACAATCCTTGAAGGCGCAGATGATATCCTCCTTGGTTTTGAAAAGCAAATGACGGCTCTTGTCAAACGTAACCTTAAGAAAAAAGGTGCCGAATTTATCACGAAAGCACTTGCAAAAGGTGTTGAAGAGAGTGAAAATGGTGTCACTGTGAAGTATGAGGTTAAAGGTGAAGAGAAAACTCTTGAAGCAGATTATCTCTTCGTTATGGTAGGAAGACGCCCAAATACTGACGAATTAGGCTTAGAGCAAGTAGGCATAAAAATGAGTGACCGCGGCGTAATAGAAATAGATAAGCAATGCCGTACGAATATCAGCAATATTTATGCAATTGGTGATGTTGTTGCAGGTCCTCAATTAGCACATAAAGCCTCATACGAAGGGAAAATTGCTGCTGAAGCCATTGCAGGACATAGCTCTGAAATTGATTATCTAGGGATTCCTGCAGTCGTATTCTCTGATCCAGAACTTGCTTCAGTAGGTTATACTGAACAGCAAGCTAAGGAAGAAGGTATTGAGGTAATTGCCTCTAAATTCCCATTTGCGGCAAATGGCCGTGCACTTGCGTTAGATGCAACAGATGGGTTTGTTAAGCTAATCACACGTAAAGAAGATGGCTTGGTGATTGGTGCTCAAATTGCTGGAGCAAGTGCATCAGATATGATTGCAGAATTAGGCTTAGCTATTGAAGCGGGTATGACGGCTGAAGATCTTGCAATGACCATTCATGCTCACCCAACATTAGGCGAAATTACAATGGAAGCTGCAGAAGTTGCACTAGGCAGTCCGATCCATATTATTAAATAACATAATCAGAAAAGTCCTTTTCCAATTGGAAAAG
>NZ_JBALOZ010000492.1:0-1661 GCF_036965125.1 Bacillus sp. JJ1503 | reverse complement strand
ATGCAACACCGAAGGCAAAAATATTAATTGGTGCAATCGGATCTGAGATTCTTGCGTCCCCAGAGATGACTGCCAAATGGGAGCAGCGCCTTAAAGACATTTCAAATGGTGAGGCCTCCCCAAAGCAATTTATGGAGCTGACAAATAAAATGGTGTCGCACATTATTGAAGCATCTGTAAAAAATGCCGGGGAATGGGCATTTAATGAAGAAGATAAGGAAGGCTTTACACCAGGTAAATCGAAGCAAAAGAAAGCAACTGCCATTGGGAAATGCAAATTTTGTGAAGGCAAGGTCATTGATAAAGGAAAGTTTTATGGCTGCACGAATTTTAATAAAACGAAATGTAATTTTACTATCTCTAAAAAAATTATGGGTAAATCCATCACACAAAAGTTACTTAAGCAGCTGCTCCAGGAAGGTGCGACAGAATTAATGGATGGTTTCAAAAGCAAGGAAAAAACTTTTTCGGCAAAACTTATGTGGGATGATAAAGAAAAGAGAGTAAAGTTTATGTTTCAGAACCAATAGCGTCAATATTAGCCATTGAATTCCTTGTTTCACTATGATGAATGTAGTAAACTTTTTAAAGGCCTTAAGATAATTATATGATATTAACTTTGTCACCTGCTTGTAAATATAGGCACTTTGCATAGTCAATTTCATATAATGAAGTATACGAAAAATAGGACAAAGATATTTGGCCAGTTCATATGGGAGGGTATTCGATGCCAACACCTAGTATGGAAGACTATATCGAACAGATTTACATGTTAATTGCCGAGAAAACATATGCCCGTGTTTCAGATATAGCAGAAGCTCTTGCAGTACATCCCTCCTCTGTAACAAAAATGGTTCAGAAGCTTGATAAAGATGGGTATCTAGTTTATGAAAAATACAGAGGTTTAAGTCTGACTTCAAAAGGTAATAAGATTGGAAAAAGGCTTGTATTTCGGCATGATTTACTGGAGCAGATGCTTCGTTTAATCGGGGTTAAAGAAGAAAATATTTACGGCGATGTTGAAGGGATTGAACATCATTTAAGCTGGGATGCAATCGACAGAATTGGAGATCTCGTTCAGTATTTTGAAGAGGATGCCGAGCGGGTTGAAGCATTAAGAGAGATTCAAAGACAAAACGAAGAGGAAGATCAAGAGGAAGCGCAAGAACACGTTAAAGAACAGGAACTAGAACAAGAGGAAGCACAATAACAAAAGCTAGCGCAAGAACAATGATAAGGACCTGCCTATGATGCAGGTCCTTTAATACATATCAGGCCAATCATTAAAAGATAGGGCTGTTTCAGGCACTAATATGGAAGAATTTCCATCCTGTCCATTTTGTATATTCACTCCAGCTATCTGTCCATTTTCTGCCTCTTGTAAAGCTTTTTGATATGAAATGATTCGTCCGCTTGATGTTTTAAAACTGATAATATCTCCAAAATAGTTTCTGTGTACAGCCACTAGCTGTTCTTCAAACATCGTTTCTCCTCCTTTGATTAGTCTTATTTTTCACAGTTATTGTATTTTTAAACAAAGGATTCGCTTTCTTAATAGAGAAATTATAAGGGAGAGACTTATATTTTATTTGTTCAATTTTTAATTGAGTGAAAGCGAGGGGAATTATGCAAAAGTTTGAATGGAGTAAAGAGGCTAAGAA
>NZ_JBALOZ010000491.1:0-5948 GCF_036965125.1 Bacillus sp. JJ1503 | reverse complement strand
CAATTATTGTTATGAACTAGACAGAAAGAAAAAATTCAAATATAATTAGCTAGGTAACTAATTTGAAAAGGTGATTTATTTGAATCAAATACAAAATAATCTTTTTCACTCGATTAACCAGTTTAGCCGGCACTTTTCAAAAATCCTGAATGAGGCATTAACTCCTCTTGGATTATACACAGCTCAATGGACAATTATTTATTTACTTAAAACGAATGGACCAGCCACTCAAAAGGAATTGTCCCATTATCTAGGAGTTGAGGCCCCTACCATGACGCGGACGCTAGCAAGAATGGAAAAGTCAGGCTGGATAACAAAGAAGACCGGTACCGACAAACGAGAAAAACAAATCACTCTGACTGAGGTAGCTAACGGTATGTATGACACTTGGCTTCAAACTGTACGGACATGTGAGAGTCAAGCTTTAAAAAATATTTCTGATCAAGAGACTACAGAAATGCTGTCAATTTTGAAAAAGATGTCAGTCAATCTTTAAGTTATTTCTGTAGTTATTTTTTTAGGAGGACATCTATGAAAAAGCAACCATTATGGACAAAGGGTTTTTTAAGTATTTCAATTACAAGTTTTTTTATGTTTATCGGCTTTTATATTTTGCTGACCACACTGCCGATTTATGTATTGGACGATTTAAATGGGAACGGAACCCAAGTAGGATTAATTACATCCGTTTTCCTCATTGCAGCGGTTCTGATCAGACCATTATCAGGTAAATGGCTTGATGAAATTGGTCGGAAAAAGATTCTTTTTATTGCATTGATCTTGTTTTTCGTTTCCAGTATTTTTTATTTTTGGGCAAATACTATGCCTACTTTGCTTATTTTACGATTCGTTCACGGAATAGGATTTGGGATGGTGACGACAGCAGCTGGTGCGATTGCAGCTGATATTGTCCCTAATGAAAGAAAAGGGGAAGGACTTGGCTATTATTCGATGTTTATGAATTTAGCCATGGTAATGGGACCTTTTGCAGGCTTAACTATCATTCAATACTCGAGCTTTAACTCGCTGTTTATGTTATGTTCCATTTTATCGTTCCTAGCAATATTACTTTCATTTGCTGTACAGTTGCCTAAAGGAAATACTCTCGAGTCAAAACCAGCTCAGCCACAGAAATTATCGATTGACAGCCTATTTGAGAAGAAGGCAATTCCAGTTTCAATCGTGGCTGGAATTCTTGCTATCAGTTATTCGGGAATTCTTGCGTTTATTTCTGTTTATGCAAAAGAGCTTGGTTTAATCGAGGCAGCTAGCTTTTTCTTTGTTGTTTATGCTGCTGCCATGCTTATTTCCCGGCCTTTTACCGGAAAATGGTTTGATCTTTATGGGGAAAATAAGATTATTTATCCGGCAATCATTTTATTTGCCATTGGGATGTTTTTGCTAAGCCAGGCTACTACCACCTTTGGATTTCTGCTTGCCGGGGTCATTATCGGCTTAGGATATGGAAGCCTTACACCTTGCTTACAAACGATAGCCATTAAAAATTCTGATCCTTCAAGAAGAGGGTTAGCTACTTCGACATTCTTTACATTTTTCGATACTGGTATTGGTCTTGGGTCTTACGTTCTCGGAATTATCGCCGCGTATACGAGTTTTTCAACAGTCTATTTTATTTTAGTCGGAGTCATTTTTCTTGCTCTGTTTGCTTACTTTCTCTTACATGGAAAGAAAGCACTCTTGCCACAATCCAGAAAGACATCAGAAGTGTAATTGGAGGAAATCAGCTTGTTGGCTGATTTCCTTTTTTATTTTTATTGTATATCAGCGCATCTAACTAAAAAAACTAAACCAATTGAGGTTTAGTCTACAGTTCTTGGCAATATCAATATCTCTACTCTTCTATTTTTTGTTCGTCCCTCGCTCGTATCATTAGATGCAACTGGCTGGAATTCTCCAAAGCCCTTCGCACTGAACCAGCTTGGATCTAGTTTATCATTATGCAGAACAATTTTCATAAAGTTAATCGCTCTCATCACGCTTAATTCCCAGTTCGATTCAAACGGGGCATTTCCGATTGGTACATTGTCTGTATGTCCGCTAATGATAATATTCCTAGGGGGCTCCATAATAAGCAGCTCAGCTATTTCATCTGCAACCTTTACATCATTAGTCCGAACATCCGCACTTCCAGGTGAAAATAATACATTATCTCGAATCGAAACGAGCAATCCTTCGTCTGTAAGGGAGGTTTGAAGCCTTTCAGTTAAGTTGTTTTGATCAATATAAGTATTTACCTTATTTTGGATTGTGGCAAGTTCCTGCTGTTCTGCTTCTTTAAGTATCTCAGCTGCATTTTTCTGATCCCTTTTACTTTTCGTATCATCGCCTTTAACATCTGTTGATTGCATCTGCCCTTCAGGTATTGGACTTGGGAAATCAAAAATTCCCGTTCCGCCTGAAAATGCACTATTGAAAGCTCTTGAAATTGCCTGGAACTTTTGAGCATCAACTGAGCTTGAAGCGAACAGAACGATAAACAAGGCTAACAGCAAGGTTAATAAGTCTGCATAAGGGAGCAACCATGATTCATCAATGTGCTCCTCTTTGTGATCCTTCTTTTTCCTTCTACTCACCTTTCTTCACGCCGCCTTCTTCAAGAAATATCTTTCTTTCTCCTGCCGGTAAATAAGATGCTAATTTTTGTTCAATGACTCGCGGCGCCTCTCCTTCAAGAACTGATAGAACACCTTCAATCATCATAGTCTTTAGCTTTGTTTCCTGCTTTGATTTTCTTTTCAGCTTATTTGCAAATGGATGCCAAAGGACATATCCTGTGAAAATCCCTAATAAAGTTGCCACGAACGCAGCACTAATTGCATGACCTAAAGTATCTGTATCGTTCATATTTCCGAGAGCGGCAATTAATCCGACAACTGCTCCCAATACTCCTAATGTCGGAGCATAAGTTCCAGCCTGGGAGAAAATTTGAGCTCCCGCTGCATGTCTCTCTTCCATTGCTTCAATTTCCTCATTTAAAACGTCACGTATGTAATCTGCACTCTGACCATCTACAGCTAGGGAGAGTCCATTTTTTAGGAATGGGTCATCGATTTCACTTGTCTTTGCTTCAAGTGCTAGCAACCCTTCTTTTCTTGCAAGCTGTGCCCATTCAGAAATTATTTTTATTAAATCAACTGGATTCATTTGTTTTTTCTCTTTAAAAATAATTCCGAACAACTTTGGAAGTCGTTTTATTTCACTAGTTGGGAACGCAATTGCTACTGTAGCAGCTGTCCCTAGTAAAATAATTAATACAGCCGCTGGGTTCATTAGCACTGCAGGATCTACTCCTTTAAGAACCATCCCTACCCCAACTGCGATAATCCCCAATATTAAACCTATTAACGTTGTTTTATCCATATGTCCTCACCCATCTTTATTTAAAAATACTCCCTCTTTTCTTATTTCGACATATTCCTTCAAAGATTAAGGTGAAAATTCTTATTTTTTTCTTTTTCGATTTGTTAACTTATTATTTTTTCACTATTCTACGATTATTGTTGTTCTCTAACGTTGAAATTTCTATTTCATTTACCTTATTGCTATATTGCTCCTCCTAATTTGTTCCCTAACATAGAGAAAGACAGGGATGGAACCCCTGCCCTTTCTTAGATCAATGCTTATTAATAAATAATTGACCTAATAGCTTTTACTGCCGCGAAAATGCTTGTTCCGTATGAGGTGAATCAGTGGCGGAGCAGCAATGGTTTTAGAAATTGTCATCATTTTCATTATTAATTGTTAGAAGAAGAAGCCGCAACCGCAACGTCTTCTGCAACCGCAAAAGAAATCACTTCTTCTGCGATCTGTTCTTCTGCGATCTGTTCTTCTGCGATCTGTTCTTCTGCAATCTGTTCTTCTGCGATCTGTTCTTCTGCGATCTGTTCTGCGGACTTCTCTTACATTCACTCTATTGGCAGCAATATTTACTTCATCGGCCCTAATATTCTGAACTCGTCTTCTTCCTGTTTGCTGGAACATTCATCTTCCCCCCTTCCTTTTTCACTAATATAGACTATGCTTTAGTTTAAATATGGAGTGGACAAACAACTAAAATAAAGTGCCCATTTTCTAAAAATGCTCGCCTTTTTTATAGCAATCATTCTATCCCTTTACTAGTTGAAACCTAGCTTTTTCAGCTCACTTTTCAAATAGTTGTTTCTATCCGTTATAAATTTACAAATGAATTCCGGTTCCATATCAAATTGTTCGATATACATTTTTTTATAGGGATCTTTTAAAACATAAGGACGAAGGTTCGTATATATGTCCTGTATTATTGGTTTCATAAAGTCGACTGTAAATTGATGTTTGAGGATCTGATCGAGGTTCTTATAATATAAATTTCTAAATGAAGGGACATCGAGCATTCTTGCCGATAACGTATTAAAACCTTCTATTCTTACATAGTCATAATCCATAATCTCCCCATGAACATCTCTTCCCCAAGTTGCATCATAATCCCAAGGAAGAATTTCAAATAACCCCGCATCACCATTCCTGCACAAAGCATAGTTCTGAACAAATCCATCGTAGTTTTGAGTACAAACCGCACCTGCTAGCCAAAGCAAATACTTTTCAACATCCATATAATTTCCTATCTCTCGTTCAAATTCTTCTCTTAAAAGTGTATTGGCTTTGAAAATAAACTCTTGTAAGATCAAACATTCTTCGTCCAGTCCATACTTTATTTCATAGCCCATTTCTAAAGATCTCTTAGGAGCATTATCATATTCACTAATCAGTGAGAAATTTGCATCTCCATCAACCGCGTAAAATATCGATTGTACTGGGATATTCCTTTTTTTGAAAAAGTATTCATCTACTGACTCTAATTGCAAATAAACTCCTTCTGGTTTTCCATTTAATACAAGAAAAACATGCTCTGCAGAGGGGGCCTTGACACCAATACTAGAGAAAAAATCAAAAGAAAGCTTATTTCTTATTAATGAATGATCTTTATATTCTGCATTTAAATGAAGCTCTTTTGCCCCATTCCATGTCCTAGGTTTATAAAAATGAAAATGATACGACTTCTTCTTGAACTCTCGAACATAATATCCTCGGTACCTAATATCAATGTCATGCTTTTTATTTTGAATGTTTATTATTCCCGTAACAGATTTATCTGACCAAATATTCTTCTTTAAATCGATGAGGCTTTTCGGATTTATAAATAAGTTATAGATTGGTATATCTGTTTTTTTCAAAATAATCTCCCCTAACCGAACCGTTATTAAATGGTATGACAAACATTCAAAGGATGACAGTCCTATTTCCAAAAATACGCAATCGTCTAAGGCAAAACTTCTTTCGGATCCGTATTCTAATAGCAGGAAAACGAAGAATGAACCAATCAATAAGGAGGATATGACTTTGAAAGATTATAGTGAAGCCGATATCCATCGTGCGGTTGAAGAAGTAATCGCTGCAGGAATGGAAAAGTTTCTATATCAAGAGCCATTTTCATCTAAAAGATCAAGGCAGTCTAATAGCAGAAAGTGTTCGCTCAATACAAGAATGGATCGTGAGAATGATGAATAAAAGCTTTGCAAATGCAAAGCTTTTTAATTACAAGGCAATATACATAGGATTTTTTAATTAAGGGGAAGATACATGAAGAAAAACGAAAGGAGCAGATACAATGGCAAGAGGTAAAGAGTTTAACCACAAAAATAAAAATCACCCGGGTAATTTCCCAGACAATTCAGTAATAGAAAGTAAAGCAACAGAGGCACAAGAGGATGAGGAATTTCTTGTTGTCCAAGAAGCATTCAAAAATCGCATAGAAGGTCACGATGGAACTGAATTTCGGGATAAGTAATTCGAACAACTATCTAGTATAGTATCAATTTAACTGGACAAGTTTTCTTTTTTTTGAAAACTTGTCCAATTAATCTACTTTGCTGGACAGCTTTTTTACTTTT
>NZ_JBALOZ010000490.1:0-3986 GCF_036965125.1 Bacillus sp. JJ1503 | reverse complement strand
AATATAAGAAAGAACCCGCTCTACAATGCGGGTTCTTTCTTATATTAATAGCCCATATTAATAAACATCGAAAAGAAAAATGCAAATAATAGAATGACTCCAATAACAAGCAGAATAAATAAAGCAACAATAATCCATCCTAACACTTTTCTACCCGTCACTATAAGGTAGATACCTAAACCTAATAATCCGAAAACAAATCCTAGGATTCCCCAAAGTACCGGACTTTTCCCATGCTTTGGTGCATCTATAACCATAAATACTGTTATGGCGATACTTAATAATAAACCAATACCATACTCCATTTCTTCAACTGCCTCCTTCCCCTGCTCAAAAAACAACAGATACTAAATTTCTATACAATTTTAACGAAAATATGCGAATGGATTAACCCCAAATGTTTGACAAAAATGGATTAATAGTCCATTACCAACCCTCCGGATCTTCCAAAACTTAAAAAGTACATAATTCCCATGCAAATTGGAAAATTTAAATAGAGGGAGGGAACCAATATGATTGGTGGACTTATTAAAAAACTGCTTGAACATAAAAAGATAAATACCCAGTTTAATGAAATATCGAATGCCAAAGATATTGAACTGAAGAAGCAATCGATAAGTCCAAACTTAGAAAAAATGATCGACATTTTTAATCATATCTATTCTATACCCTTAAATAAAGGCGTGATCATTCGTACCATTAATATTGGCGGTTTGAATATCAAAGCTGCTACCATTGCCATAAATTCCATTTCTGATTATAAAATTATTGAAGAACATTTACTTTCACCATTGCTGACAAATGAAAATTCGGAAAAAGAAATTGAAGATTTAATAGAATTTCAATCGCTCGTTAAGATTCAGATGATACAAGATGCTATTGACAAAATTAATGATGGAGGCCTCATCCTCATCGTTGACGGATTTCCATTTGCCTATGGCATGACTGCTAGTGCAATGGCTAGCCGGCAAATTGATAAGCCAGAGAATGAATTAACTTTAAAAGGATCCAAAGAAGGATTTACTGAAAAGCTCAATGTTAATGTTTCTTTAATTAGAAAGAGAATTAAAAATGAAAGCCTCATTTTTGAAACATCTGTTATTTCAAAAAGAGCGAGAAATCAAGTTAGCATTGTCTATCTCAAGGATTTAACAAATGAAACATTACTTCTTAATATCAGGGAAAAATTAGCAAAGCTTGATGTAGATTCAATTCATAATATTGCCCTATTAGAGCAGTATATTGAAGATCGAAAAACTTCATTATTTCCTACAGTATTATATACAGAAAGGCCGGATCGCGCTGTTTCATATATTGATAACGGCTATATAGTTCTAATTATGGATAATTCTCCAGCTGCCCTTGTTGTTCCGGCTACCTTTTGGTCATTTTATCATACAGCTGAAGATCATTATATGCGATTTATTCCTGCTAATTTCACTAGATTAATGCGGATGATGGCAATTTTTATCACACTATTCATGTCAGCAATTTATGTGGCTATGACATCCTTTCATGCGGAAATGATACCGCACGATTTATTATTAGCGATTGCTGCCACGAGAGAAAGGGTGCCCTTTCCCGCGTTTGTCGAAGTATTTCTAATGGAAATTGCCTTTGATCTTATACGTGAAGCCGGGTTAAGGGTTCCAGCCCCAATTGGACCAACAATTGGAATTGTTGGAGCCCTAATACTAGGACAGGCTGCCGTACAGGCAAATATAGTTAGTCCGATTGTTGTTATTGTTGTTGCACTAGCGGGACTTTGTTCTTTTATTCTAGGTGATGTTAATATGGATTATTCTATCCGTTTAAGCCGCTACTTTTTTATAATGACTGCGGCACTATTCGGAATTTATGGGATGACAGCTGGCTTTGTGATAGGAATATTTTATTTAGTCTCATTAAAGTCCTTTGGTGTTCCTTATTTAGCACCGTTCACTCCGAGATATTTCTCATCAAATGACAGTCTTTTCCGAAGGCTGCTGCAAGACGAAGTGTTCAGACCAGGTTATTTAAAGCCTAAGGATATGAAAAAAAACTAGGAGAATGTTAATGGATCAATTAAAGGGACAAATGGGGATTAGGGAATTTTATGCCATTATTGTCATCACTGTAGGTACGAAGCTTGGAGATGACACACCTACAATTTTATTTAATCATTTAGAAACTGCAGCTTGGATGGCCCCTATAATCATTGGGGCAGTTTCCTTTTTCCCATTATTCCTGCTTCTTAAAACACTTAACTTATATGGAAATAAAAATTTAGCTGAAATCATTCTTGATTTATTTGGAAAATACCTCGGATTTATCATTCTATTTATTTTATTTGCGATTTTTTTCAGTGCCCTGACCATCGACTCTGCCACTTATGGAAATCTCATTTCAACGATGTATTTTACAAAAACACCTTTTATTATCATCCATGCCCTATCCATGGCCTTATGTGCCTACGGAGCGAAAAAAGGAATAAAGCATATCGGGTCGGTTTCATGGGCTCTTCTTATTTATATAAAAATCGCCCTTCTTGTAGTCTTATTGCTCCTGTTTGTCAAAGGTGAATCAAGCTTTATATTTCCAATCTTCGGACCAGGTAAGTGGGAAGTACTAAAACACAGCGTAACGCATTCATCCATTTATGTAGATTTATTTTATTTGGCTCTCCTATTCCCATTTATCTCTGAGAAAAAAAGTTATAAAAAAGGCATTTGGATCGGCCTTTTATTCGTAACAATTGAATTGTCTGTTTCCATTATGGGCTATGTCATGCTGTTTGATTACATTGGCGTGAAGATGATGAATTATGCTTTTCATGAAGCGATTCGTTATTTTGAAATTGGGTTTTTAATTAATGTTGAAACTTTCTTTTTTCCATTTTGGCTTGTCGCTGCCTTTCTCCGATTTACGGTTTATTTATATTTAAACGCTCTCATATTTAGTTATATTTTTAAAATCAAAAATTTCAATTATCTCATTCCAATCATGGCAACTTTAGCAGTAGTACTTGGATTGATTCCGGAAAGTCCCTCTTTTACACTTTTCCATTTACGAGAGAAATTGATCTACATAACGACACCGGTTTTTCTCATATTCCCTTTTGTGATTTGGATATTTGGAAGGATAAAAGGAGTAAAAAACAATGAAAACGTCTCAAATTAAACTTCTCTGTCCTTTGATTATCATAGTACTACTAAGCGGATGTTGGGATCAGAAGGAAATTGATCGGAGAGATTATGTTCTTGCGATTGGATTTGATAAGGCTGAAGATCAAGGGATAGAAATTTCCTTTTTGATTATAAATCCCGAGGTAGGCTCGGTTCAGATGGGTGGTTCCACGTCAGAACCTCCAACAGAAATTATTTCCTTTAAAACAAAGGATATAATTACAACTGAAAGTTTTGCAAATACCATTGTGGCAAGGGAAATTTCCTTTGATATGATCAGAATTATTATTGTTTCTGAGAAGCTTGCAAGGGATAAAGATTTTATTAGATGGATGTACGATGCCATAAAACTAAAAGACATTCGAAGAGATAATTTCTTAGTTTTCACAAAGGAAGATGCCCGTAAATTTATGGAAAATAATAAGCCAAGGCTTGAAACTAGGGTACATAAATATTTTGAAAATATTATTAATCGCGGAAATGAAACTGGTCTCATTCCTTTTTCTCAACTGCATACGTATTTAAGAATAACTGAGGCTGATGCCGACCTCTTTTTAGGTATTTATGCGACAACAGAACCCGATAAAGATGAGATTAATGAAATGAGGAATGAGGATAATATTTTTGCAGGGCAATTTAAGCCTCGGGGAAAAACGAACAAAACTGAGTTTTTAGGATCAGCTGTTTTTAAAGAAGGGAAAATGATTGGAAAACTTACAGGAGAAGAAACACGTATATCCTACCTATTAAATAATGTCGATCATGCCACAGATATGCTTGCTTCGGTTCCAGACCCATTTAATAAAAATTATAGCATGGGGG
>NZ_JBALOZ010000489.1:0-2184 GCF_036965125.1 Bacillus sp. JJ1503 | reverse complement strand
CATGTCACTTATGGAAGGATTCTATGATGATACACTATGATTAAAGATCAAAGATTAAGAGGTGACTTAATAATGGATAACAAAACGATTGAATTAGATGTAAGGGAAGATATTAAAAATAAACTTGAGCCTTTCCAAAAAATTATGCAGGCTGTAAATGAATTAAGTACAGGAGATGTATTTATCCTTCATGCTCCCTTTAAGCCTGCCCCCCTATTCCCTATATTAAAAGGAAAGGGTTTTGAGTATGAAGCAGAAGAGCTTGAGAAAAAACATTGGAAGATCACATTTAGGAGCTGATCATCATGTTATTAGATAATCGCGGACTTGAGCCGCCTCAGCCGATGATGAGAACGTTAGAGGCTCTTGAGAGCTTAAAGCCCGGAGAAAGCTTGTCTATTATTAATGACCGCCGGCCGATGTTCTTATATGAACAGCTTGAAGAAAGAGGCTTAAAATATGAAACTACACCGAATGAAGATGGAAGCTTTTTAATTGAAATTACGAAATAGAGCAGGTGATGAAGATGTTATCTTCTTCAGGAAATGAAACAAATATAAAACTGCCATTTTCCTTTATCCTTGTCAGTATCATTGCCCTAATGGGTTCACAAATCTTACTTCTGTTTCACGGAGATTACATGTTTAGTAGTCAATTTCGTGTACCAGGAATATGGTCCGCAGCTCATTTGCTACTGTTAGGATGGGCGCTGATGATTGCCATGGGTGCTATGTATCAGCTAGTGCCCGTTGCTTTCCTTACCCCCATTTGGAATGAAAAATTCGGCTTTGTTCAATTTGGGGTATATGTAATTGGGGTCTTCTCTTTTGCACATTTTCTTTTTTATGAACCGCAAAAAGCGTTAATTCCTGGAATCATCACGTTATTAGGTATTCTCATGTTCCTCTTTCAGATGTTAATGACATTGAGAAAACAAGCGAAGCCTAATATATTAACCTTGTATGTCGGTACAGCTTTAGTTTGTCTATTAATTACTATTATCCTAGGTATTACGATGTTAATTAGCATAAAAACGGGCTTTGGAGGCCAATATTATCAAGCCATTTTTAAGAGTCATTTACTGCTTGGAATGACTGGTTGGTTTACTCTCCTTATTTTCGGTTTTTCATATAAAATGGTGCCAATGTTTTCTTTATCACATGGATATACGATGAAACTAGCTAATTTTGTTTACCCTATCTATACAATTGGTTTAGTCGCAGCAGCTATTTCATTTTTTATAGATTCAAAAGAACTTTTAACTGCAGCACTCTTTTTTCTATTCCTTGGATTTATCATTTTCATGTACCATATTTCAACTATATTAAAGAAAAGAGTGAAGAAAAAGCTTGATTATTCCTTTATTTTTGCCCTAATCGCGATCATAAGCGGGGGAATTATTCACCTCAGCGCATTTATTACGGGGTTGTTAGGAGTTTTTCATAAAGCAGCGGGGCCATTATTATTTTTGTACTTACTCTTATGGATTGCCTTTAGTATTATTGGCTATTTATACAAAATTGTGCCGTTTCTATGGTGGACTGCTAAATATAGTAAGGAAATTGGGAAAAAGGATGTTCCCTCATTAAAGGATATGATTAATGACCGAGCGGCAACCCCGGTATTCATCTGTCTCATGCTTGGTGCAATAGGTGTTGCGATTTCCCTTTTTATTGGGAGTAAGGCATTATTTTACCCAACTCAAACCATTTTCACTATCGCCTGTTTGATGTTTTCAATTGCTATTGTAAAGGTTGTAAAAAAATAATAGGAGGGGTTTATTATGGAATTAAAAGATAAAGTATTGAACAACTTGCGTAGGGTTTTGGATCCTGAGCTTAATATTAATGTTGTAGATTTAGGACTCATTTATCAAATTGAAATTCCTGAAGATGGAATTGTCATTATTACTATGACATTAACAACCCCAGGTTGCCCTCTTCATGACAGTATTGTCAGCGGGGTTAAATATTGTATTGAAGAAATGGAAGAAATTAAATATGTGGATGTTGATCTCGTCTGGGAGCCTGCATGGACACCAGACCGAATGACTCCTGAAGGCAAAAGTCAATTAGGCAGATAGAAAAGCGGAAGCGCCTTGCCCACCCCCGACAAGCACAAGAGGAGCGTCTCGGAAGGGTGTACTTTATCTTTCTGGGAGGCTCGGCTTGTGACCTCGAGGTC
>NZ_JBALOZ010000488.1:0-1428 GCF_036965125.1 Bacillus sp. JJ1503 | reverse complement strand
AGTAAAGGTTGCTCAGCAAATGCTTAAAGCCACTGGCTTTGACCCAGGAAGAGAAGATGGATTCTTTGATGAACAAACAAAGTCTGCAGTAGAAAAATTCCAGACGGCCGAAAAACTTGAGGTCACCGGCGTATTAACGGGGAGTTCAACGTTGAAATTAATGGAAAAGGTTAGAGAAAAGCTAAATAAAAATGATACACAAATTCAAAAAGCTTCAGAAATATTGAAACAACAGCTAGGATCTAAATAATTTTGTAAAAAGCACTTTCAGTTGAAAGTGCTTTTTTGCATTAGAAAAACACACCGGGTATAGAAACATAGCTTCCATCTAACAATGAAATTAAGGCAGTCTAAGATTTTGCTCCCTTTATTTTTTTGAAAAAATAAATCATAAATAAATGCTCCATGTAAAGAGGTGATGTGTTGATTAAACGATGGTTCATTTTATTTCTCATTTGTGGTGGGCTAACTGCGTGTACATCCTTTTCCTCTGAAAGAAATCATAAAGAAGATGATCTTCCCAAACCGAAGAATGTTATAGAAAAAGTAATTGAAAAAAACATTCCATCTATACCGTCAGAGCCATTAAAAATGGCAAAAGAGCCAAAGAATTTTTTATTAATTGGCGTTGATAGCAGGAGAGAAGGAAATTCACGTTCTGATACGATTATGCTTGCTCGATATGAGCCAGTTAATAAAAAGATTAAACTTGTTTCCTTGATGAGAGATAGTTATGTGAAAATTCCAATTCATCCATTGACCTATAGCAAGCTCAATCATGCATATTCTCTCGGAGGAAAGGACTTGCTTAAACAAACGGTTGAACAAAACTTTGGAGTAACCATTGATCATATTGCCGTCATTGATTTTAAAGGATTTATTAGCATAATGAACACAATTGCCCCTGATGGTCTTGAGGTTGAGGTTTCTCAAGCGATGATTGACGATATGAATTTAAGTGTAAAGCCAGGAAAGCAAAAACTTCACGGTGAAGAGCTTCTTTCCTTCGTAAGATTTAGGCATGATGAAATGAGTGATTTTGGAAGGGTAAATAGACAGCAAGAGGTTCTCATTTCATTAAAGGATCAGGCCATTAAACAATTTGCAACGATTGATGGAATCGCAAAATTCCCAGAAATGATTAAGCACACGATGCATTATGTAGAAACAGACTTGAAGTTCGATGATGCCTTTTCTCTCGGTGCCAGCTTTCTGTTAAATCCGGTTAATGATGTTCAAACATTAAGAGTACCCATTTCCAACAGTTTTGAAAATAAACAATATCGGCATGCAGGATCTGTTTTACAATTGGATTTTATGGAAAATGAAGAAGCAATTAAGGACTTTTTACATGAAAAATGAGAAAGCGGGCACATTCCCGTTTTCTTCATCTAGTTCCTGCGCCTAGCCCCGATGTACAGGACGTAC
>NZ_JBALOZ010000487.1:0-5612 GCF_036965125.1 Bacillus sp. JJ1503 | reverse complement strand
GACATACGCTCCGTTACTTTTTTGTTCTTGGCTAGTTAGTTCCTGTTCTTTTCGTTGTTTTTCCCATGCACTTAAAACCGTTTTATCTATCATAGGCACTACATCACTGTACAAGTTAATCTGTTCAATTACTTCGCTATCAGGAATTAATTCTTTATAAGCCTCCAAAAAGTGGTTAAAAACCTGCAAGCTAACTGAAGAAGTATCATCTATATTTGGATGTGCATTAATGATCAGTGTTTTGTTCATTTGTATTTCTCCTTTAAAATGAATTTTAGGCGCCAATTAAAGACTAACTTAATCGTCGATTAACATTATCTATAATATGTGCTATAATTATTTTTGTCAAATGAATAAAATTTACCAACAGAGATTTCTTTATTTGACTAGAACTCTAAATACTCCTAAGATACAATTTGATAATCCATAAACAAAAGTAGGTGAGTTTTATGCAATACAGTGTCGGAGTTGAATATGCTTTACATTGTCTTGTTTATTTAATTGATGTTCCTTCTAAGGAAAGTGTTGGGATCAAGGATTTGGCAGAATTCCAAGGACTTTCTGAGACATTTCTTTCAAAAGTTTTCGGTAAATTGTCTAAGGCTGGTATTGTAAGTTCTGTCCCCGGTGTAAAGGGAGGATATAGGTTATCTAAGTCCCCAGAAGACATTTCCTTTTGGGATGTAGTTGAAGCAGTTGAAGGTCCAAAGCCTATTTTTCAATGTAAAAATATTAAAGATAATGGTTATTTGTATAGAGAAAGCTGCTGTTCTGCTCCCTCCTTTTGCACCATCAATTTAGTAATGCTCTCTGCGGAAGAAAAAATGCGTGATGAATTACGTAGTAAAACACTATCATGGTTAAATGAAGAGCTTGATCGTGTATTACCCAAACAAATACGTGAAGATACTCGAAAATATTTTTCGAAAAACGACTAATAAAACGAACCTCTTGTGAAATTCCTTAATTAAAATATTCTAAAGAGCTTATTCATAAAAGCAACATCCTTATCTTTTAATTTCTAGCAATTTTGAAAATGCTATTGTATTAATATACATTCCTAGTTATTATTATAATAATTGATTGAAAGTATAGGAGAGAGTGCTATGAGTAGAAAAAATATTATTATTATTGGTGCAGCAGGAAGGGATTTTCATAATTTTAATACGTATTATCGTAATAATGAAATGTATAATGTTGTTGCTTTTACAGCAACGCAAATTCCAGATATCGATGGACGAAAATATCCAAGTGAATTAGCGGGCGAATTGTACCCTGAAGGTATTCCTATTTATTCACAAGATCAATTACCAGAATTGATTAAAGACTTGCAAGTGGATGAATGTGTGTTTGCGTATAGTGATGTTAATTACGAAGACGTGATGGGCGTGGGTGCGATTGTGAATGCAGCAGGTGCTAACTTCACATTACTAGGGCCAAAAAGCACGATGTTAAAAAGTAATAAGCCAGTTATTTCCGTTTGCGCTGTGCGAACTGGAACTGGAAAAAGCCAAACATCGCGTAAAATTATCGAAACACTGCTGGAGCATGATTTAAAAGTTATTGCAGTGAGACATCCGATGCCTTACGGCGATTTGAATGCACAGCGTGTTCAGCGCTTTGCGACAGTAGAGGACTTAAAAGAGCATAATTGCACAATCGAAGAAATGGAAGAATATGAACCACATGTGGCGCGTGGAAATATTGTGTATGCTGGCGTTGATTATGCAGATATTTTGGCAGCAGCTGAAAATGATCCAGATGGCTGTGACGTTATTTTATGGGACGGAGGAAATAACGATTTCTCTTTCTTCGAGCCTGATTTAGCTGTTACTGTCCTAGACCCGCATCGTCCAGGTCATGAGCTGAAATACTATCCTGGTGAAGTATGCTTAAGAACAACAGATGTGGCTATCATTAACAAAGTGGATAGTGCGCCAGAAGAAGCTGTTCAAATCGTAGAAAATAATATCAAATTCGCAAATCCAAATAGCACGATTATTAAAGCAGAATCAACGATTACAGTGGATCAACCGGAGAGTATTGTTGGAAAACGTGTATTAGTCGTAGAAGATGGCCCGACATTGACACATGGAGAAATGAAACTTGGCGCAGGTACAGTTGCAGCTGAACGTTTAGGTGCGAAGGAAATAATTGATCCACGTCCATTTGCAGTTGGTACATTAAGCGAAACGTTTAACAAATACAAACATATTGGCAACGTCCTTCCGGCGATGGGATACGGCGAACAGCAATTGAAAGATCTGGAAGAAACAATTAATAGTGCTGACTGTGATGCAGTAATCATTGGCACACCAATCGATTTATCACGCGTCATTTCGATTAATAAGCCATGTACACGTGTACATTATGATTTAGCTGAAATTGGCAGCCCGAATTTAAGCGATATTTTAAAAGATTTTATCCAAAAGCATAAGCTTGTGTGATGAACTTAAACAATTAGAAAAAAACTAGTGACACATTATTAGTGTCGCTAGTCTTTTTCCTTTCTTCCTACATTTTAACTTCCTACATAAAAGCTCCCATGTGTTTTTCCATTTTACCATTTAACCGCGAGTGGCTTAAGATTATCAATGGCTAAGCAAGTTCCTGCTTATTTTCCTTGTCAATCGTAGTAGAATACGATTTAAGCAACTTTTCAAAAATAGTATCCCATTTTTGTTCGAAAGCATATTTTCTTCCTTCAATCCCCATCTGACTCCGTAATGAATGATCGTACAATAACTCTATGACCGCTTTTGTAAATTGAGGCACATTTCCAGGTGGACATAGGCGGCCAGTTACCCCTTCCTGAATAATACATTTGACACCACCTGAATTTGCACCGATAACAGGTGTGCCACTTGCAAATGATTCAAGAACAACATTGCCAAATGTTTCAGTTGGAGATGGAAAAACAAATAAATCTGCAGCCGAATATATTTCAGCTAATTCTTTCCCTTGGAGAAATCCTGTGAAATCCATATTTTCTAGTGCCGCGTTTTGAAGCTGAGCCCTACTTGGACCGTCTCCTACAATTAGCCAATGTAAATTTTCATTTATGTGCGGAGGCAAGGCTTTTGCTATTTCTAGAAGTGTGTTGACATCCTTCTCAGGTGCTAGTCTTCCTACATAAATGAGAAGATACTTTTTGCGTATTTGATATTTTTTGCGAACAACTAGCTTATCATAGTAAGGATGGAATAGTTTGCAATCTACCCCTCTTGACCACACTTCCATATTTGTAAATCCCCTTTTCCTCAACTTTCCAATCGATTCAGACGATGGAACATAGATTTTCTGTAACGGACGATGAAACCAATTCATATATTTCCAAAGATATTTTGAGAGATTTGGTAAATCATAGTATTTTAAATAATAATCGAAATCCGTATGATAAGAGCCCACTAATGGAATATTTAACTTTTTTGCATAATATGCCCCGCAAACCCCCAAATTAAACGGAGTGGCAACATGAATGATATCCGGTGCAAAATGAATGAGCTCTTCTCTCATTTGAAATGGGTTAGGAAAAGCAAAACGGCATTCAGGATATAAGAAAAAGGGCAGACTTTTAAAGCGGTGAATATAGGGTGTCACATATTCACTAGATAAAGTGCTTGGTGCAAAAACCTTGAATGAAATATTTTCTCTAGTTAAATAATCAGTAAACTGCTTTAATGTTCGTGCAACCCCATTAATTTCCGGATAAAAGGTATCTGTGAAAAATGCAATTTTCATTTGCCCCTCCTTCAAAATGTCCATATAAAATAATAGCTAATAAAGCCACAAATAATTCCGAGCATTCTTACCTGCCATTACATCAGATGGATAATGTAGCCCAAGATAAATTCTTGATAGTCCGACAAATAAAGCAAGAGGAAGCAGGATGACAACTAAACTTATTGAAGTGACGATTAATTTTATGAAATAGTCGACATTCAAACTCATATAAGTCATATATCCGCTTCATCTTCAGATGTCCCCTCTCAACCTTTTGCCATCATTGGACATTAATGTGTAATGGCTGTATTTAATAAAATGTTCTTTTTTACGCTTGGTCTACCGATGGATACGTAGGTAATGTCGTGGTTTTGAGTTTTTTCAAGAGAATAGCAGTTTCGTCCGTCAACAATGACTGCATCCTTCATATAAATTTCGAACAATTCTAAAGGAAACTGCTTAATTTCATCCCATTCCGTTGCGATAATGGCTACTTCAGCATTAAACAAAGCACTTATCAAATCTGTTGTATACTCAATCGCATCCCCAACTAGCTTTTCTGCATTTTGAATGGCAATTGGATCATAGCCAACCACATTTGCACCTTCATTAAGCAAATCATTGATAATGGTTAAGGAGGCTGCTTCGCGAATATCATCTGTTCCTGGTTTAAATGCAAGACCTAAAAGTGCGACTTTTTTTCCGGCTAATGAGCCGACTAATTCTTTTGCTTTTATAACTGGGAGTGAACGTTGGCGATTATTTACATTAATAACTGCCTCAAGCAATTCAAATGAATGATCAACATCCCCCGCTATTTGTACAAGTGCATTTGCGTCTTTAGGAAAACAAGAGCCCCCATACCCAATACCTGCTTGAAGAAATGAATGACCAATACGCTTATCTTCCCCCATTCCGTAAGCTACTGTTTCCACATTTGCCCCAACCTTTTCACAAATGGCAGCGATTTCATTGATAAAACTAATTTTTGTCGCTAAAAAAGCATTTGATGCATATTTAATCATTTCTGCACTTCTGATATCTGTTTTGATAATCGGAATTTGAAGCGGAGCATATACTTGTTCAATAAGCAGAGCTGCTTCATTCGTATTCGCACCAATGACTATCCTGTCACTGTGGAAAAAATCATGGACGGCTGTGCCTTCACGAAGAAATTCAGGTGTTGAAGTAACTTCGATTTGAATTTTTGGAGGTTTTTTTCGCTGAATTAACATGTTCATTCGATCATTTGTACCAATTGGAACCGTGCTTTTCGTACAAATAATGACGTTGTTTTTTGCATTGAGGGCTATTTCTAGAGCAACGTTAAAGATAGAGTCTAAGTTTGCTGTTCCATCCTCGTTCTCCGGCGTTCCGACAGCAATAAATATGATATCTGCGAAAGAGTAAGCTTTTTTAGGATTGGTTGTAAAAGTCAAACGGCCGTTAGAAAGATTTTTGTGTAAAAGCGGTTCAAGTTCTGGCTCGTAGAACGGGGAGCACCCTGTTTGCAGCATTTTTATTCTATTCTCTTGATTATCGATGCATGTAACTTCGAAACCCATTTCTGCTAAACAAACACCTGTCACTAACCCAACATACCCTGTTCCAGCGACCGAAATTTTCACACAATCCCTCCTGTAATAAATAGATTTATGATCATTTTATTAGAAGAATATAAATTCTACCTTGAGGCAGTGTTAATTAATTGTAAAAAGATTCTAACAATTACTTTCAAATAATTAACAGTTCAAACTCGTTCATTCATACTGACAAAAATTAAACTTAAGAAACGAAGGAGGTTTTCAATGGTGGATAATTATTAATATAAAAAGAAACCTAGCGCAAATTACAAATACTAGCGCTAGGTTTTCATTTAATTATATTGA
>NZ_JBALOZ010000486.1:0-1205 GCF_036965125.1 Bacillus sp. JJ1503 | reverse complement strand
GAATTAAAGAGTGGAGGTCCATCCAAAGAGATTTGAGAGAATGGGTAGCCTTTCTCCCATTTATATTTTTTATGTTTTTTCCTTTCATATCAATCATAAATGATAAAAATATGATAAATATAATCATTCATAATCCAGAAATCTCGTGGATGGCTGCACAAGCTACTTTCCTTTTTATGTTTACATTTCTAACTGGCGGCTTTGCTTCCGGCTCAATTGCGAGGGAAGCATACTCTATTCACTTTTTACATGTCTTGCCATTATCAGGCTGGAAAATCGCACTTGGGAAGTTTTGGATCAATTGGTTGATTCCTGTTGTATTCTTAATTATTTTAGAATTTGCTGGGGGCATATTTTTGAAATGGAGCCTCTTAAATATCTTTTTCGGGATTGCCGTTGTGGCGATCATGTCCTTAGGAATAACAGGAATTGGACTTTGGCTTGGGGCTATTGGTGCAAAATATAATCCAAATAACCCGCAAAACAGGCTGGAAACAGGGGTTTCCTTTTTATTAATGTTTCTTTCTTTCGGATATCTACTTATTGCTGCATTACCTTCTGTTCTTGTCCTCATACCAACGGATGCTCTTCCCATTTTTCAGCATGAAGGGCGTCCTACAGGTATATTTGGAATGCTTGTATCACTTCTCGAATGGAAAAATGATAACAAGACTTTCTTAACCATTATTTGCAGCATCTTTACACTTATCATATCGGTAGGAGTTACTTTACTAACTTTGCAATTAAGTGCAAGGAAAATTGAAAAAGGGCTTACGATCAACTTCGTGACAAATAAAAAATAATGATTACAAGCTCCTAAATAATTGGGAGCTTTTGATATTTTGCGAAGATAATCATTTTAAAGTATCGAAGTGAGAATAAAAAATGATACAATAAGTCTTGCTTATTAAAATATTAAGAGGTTTCCAAAATGAATAAACAAATAAAAAGAAATATTTTATCCATGCAAGGGTTTTACTTGTTAACTTTTTTTGGCGTGGGGAGCTTGTATCCTTTGCTCAGTGTGTATTTAAGTGAAGTTGAACATTTAAATGGCTATCAAATTGGGACCATCATGTCTATTAGCCCAATAATTATGATTTTCTTTCAGCCATTATGGGGAATGGTTTCGGATAAGCTTAACGCTCCTATTAAAATTCTTACAGTCACAACTTTAATTGCTGGGATATTTTCCCTTGGGTTTA
>NZ_JBALOZ010000485.1:0-2240 GCF_036965125.1 Bacillus sp. JJ1503 | reverse complement strand
AGGTAGCACTAAAATATTTTCAAAAAATACATTATCTAGATGAAGAAACAGAAAAAATGATTAGTAATATACAAAGTAGGATTTAAGATTGCGAGCTAAATGATTAAGTTCCAATTATTAATATCACAATTTGAGGAGATATTCTTGAAATGAACGAGCAAAAAATTGCTTTTATATATTGTTATAACGATGAAAGAATGTTAAATGAATCAATACTTTATATTCAATCCTTGAATATTCCACCAGGCTTTGAAATAGAGATAATTCCAATTGAAGATGCATCTAGCATTACAGCGGGATACAACTTTGCAATGTCACAAACGGATGCGAAATATAAAGTATTCCTTCACCAAGATGTATTCATAATAAATAAGAACTTTATTAATGCCATTCTTGAAGTTTTTCGACAAGAAGAAAGCATTGGCCTTATAGGAATGGTAGGTGATAAGTCACTGCCAACTAATTTTAATTTGTGGCAAGAAAAGCAAAAGTTCGGGAAAGTGTATGAAAGTCATTTCGGTAATTTGGAAATGTTGGTTTGTGATGAAGTTGGAAGTCATTATGAAGAAGTACAAGCTATTGAAGGTTTTTTAATGGTGACTCAGTATGACATTCCATGGAGAGAAGACCTTTTTGATGAATGGTGTTTTTATAATAACTCTCAAAGTTTAGAATTTATTAGAAAAGGTTTTAAAGTAGCAGTACCTTTTCAAGCCACGCCATGGTGTATCCATGATTGTCAAAATGATCAAAAGAACGAGGAATATGATAAATACAAATCAATATTTATTGATGAGTATACAGACGTTTTTGAAAAGATATTATCAAAGACACCAACATTAGATCTATTTGATTTTGACAAAGTTAGAGCTAAACAAATAATAGATTCAAATAAAGTACAATTTATGGGCTTTTTAAATAATGCTAATAATAGTTTAAATGACAGGAATTACGAACAAGCGTCAAGGTGGATTTATGAAGCGGCAAAATTTGCATCGGAAAATCATCCTGGACTATATACATCCAATGAAAGTGAACGTATTTTAATAGAATGTGCAAAGAACTTACCGGACGCCGCTGCACTAGAAAATCTAAATATCACTAGAAATAATCAACAGAAAAAGAGAAGGGTATTACATATTATAAGTGAGGGATACGTAACAGGTGGACATACTAGACTGGTGAAAAACTGGGTAGCAAAAGATAAAGATTCTGTTCATTCACTTATTACAACATGGCAATTGCAAACATCGCCAGAGTGGCTTCTTAATGAAATCAAACATAGCGGCGGATGGATATATTCATTGGAAGAAAAAGATAAATTTATTGAACGTGCTTCAGAGCTAAGGAAGATTGCTTATGAATGGGCTGATATAGTTGTACTTCATGTGCACATGTTTGATCCAATACCAATAATGGCCTTTGGTGTAGAAGGTGGTCCGCCAGTTTTATTTATGAATCATGGTGATCATGTTTTTTGGATTGGAAAGACAATAATTGATTATTTGATAAACTTCAGGGCATCAGGTTTGGAGTTGTCGTTAAATAGAAGAGGAATATCAAATAATGCTATTCTTCCGATACCTTTGACATTGCCAACTCTTCAAAGCAAAGATAAAAGTAAAATTAGAGAAACTTTAGGAATTTCAGAGGAGAAAATTGTACTACTAACAATTGCTACTCCTTATAAATTTAATTCTTTCGGCGAGATTCATTATATTGATATTATTAAAAGAATGCTTAATATTCATGAAGATGTTATTGCAATTGTAATTGGACCTAATAATGCTAGAGAGTGGGAGAGAGCATATAAAGAGACAAATGGCCGAATTTTACCTTTAGGGATGAGGCAAGATATAGAAGAATTCTATTGTATTTCTGATATATATGTTGATTCATATATGTTCGGTTCCGTAACATCAGCATTGGACGGCGGATTAACAGGATTGCCTATAGTGGCATTAGAAAATAAACATAATAAGACACTTTCATTTAATGACATATCTTATAGTTATTTTAATAAAGAATTTCATAAGATCGAAGATTACTTATACTATGTAAATAAGTTAATAATAAATAAGGAATTTAGAGAATGTGAAGGGAGACAATTGTCTCATAAAATAAAGGAAGACCATATCGATAATTGGACAAAAAAATTAAATGAAATATATAGTGATGTGGAATATCAAGTTCATAAAGTATATCTAAAAAATGAAATTGAATATAAGCAAAACAACGAA
>NZ_JBALOZ010000484.1:0-1202 GCF_036965125.1 Bacillus sp. JJ1503 | reverse complement strand
GTCTGATAGGCACTAATAAAGGCATTGGAAAATGGCGATTTCAAATCTGTTGCAACAGGAGTTCCAATTGGATTAAATACTCCTTTTCCAACAATATATAGAAGAATTAGCACTAATAAAGGCGTTAAAAACTTCCCGATTTTTTCTATAACATTAGATTTATCCATGGCAAAATAAAAACTTATTGCAAAAAAGACGATAATTGTAACAATGGATGGTACTTGAGGAAATAAAGTGTAAACACCAAGCTCATGAGTAGTAGCTGCCATGCGAGGAATGGTGACAAACATACCAATCCCAACCATGAGCAACAGATTAAAAGCTTTATAGAACCACGGACTGATGGGTCTCGTTAATTCTTCAAACCTGCCTCCTGCGTTTAAAATGGCGATGACAGCTAATAATGGGAGTGCAATTCCCGTAACACAGAAGCCAATCAGCGCAGGAATCCAATTCGTGCCCGAGGCGTTGCCAATAGACGGAGGAAAGATTAAGTTTCCTGCACCGAAGTAAATGGCGAATAAGGCAAAACCTAATATAAGACTGTGCTGGACCGTTTTATTCATATTTCTCATCCCTTTCTTTTACCAATAGAAATCGTTTTCATTTTCCTTTTTGCCTTTGCTCTAGGAAGTTCTTCCCGAGCAAGATATCTTTATAAATGCAATTTGCATGCCAACTTTAATTTTAGTAGCTGTCGTTTTAGATTTTTTGAAGATTCTATGACAAGAAAAGTCTTAAACTGACAGGTTTTTCGACAATTTTCTTTCCATTATAATACTTTTCATTATTTTAAATCATGGAAATAATTATTCAGCCAGCATCATTGGTTTCATTAATGGACAAAAAAAGAGGGGGAAAATTTTCTCCCCCTCCGTAAAAAAATCTTTACTATTACCTTAATTGATACTTGTCCAATTTGTATTTTAAAGATTGCTTGGAAAGCCCTAAACGCCTCGCTGTTTCTGCTATTTTTCCGTTCGTTTCATGCAGTTCATTCATGATGATTGTTTTTTCATAGCTTTCAACTGCATCCTTCAACGGCAGCATCTTCGTATGACTAACGTTCACTTTTGCTTCTTTTTCGGAATAATTTCTAATTCGATCAGGAATATCATCGATGGTAATGAGATTTGAACTCACGTTGTTAAAGGCGTTCTCCACCGCGTTCTTCAGCTCTCTAATATTTCCCGGCCAGCTGT
>NZ_JBALOZ010000483.1:0-4297 GCF_036965125.1 Bacillus sp. JJ1503 | reverse complement strand
AAATTGCCTGCCACCCTTGTTGTTGTAACTCAATTGAATTCGAAGCCTCGGCATCAAAAGTTTCAATTACTTCGGTTTCGTTTCCGCGGTCGTTAAAAGTGATTTTCACTTTTCTTCCATCCTCCATTGTATAAGCAATTACCTCATATAGTTTTATTTCATCATAAACTCCGCTAAAATCAAAACCAAAACTACCATCTTTGGCTTCCATTCTTGAAATGAATTTCCCGCCTACTCTTAAATCATTCTCAGCAAAAGGGGAGTGCCAATCATCTGAAGCAAAGTTCCATTTTGTTATATGAATTGGTTCTGTCCAATATTCCCATACCTTTTCAACTGGTGCTTGAACTGTTGTTTCTACTGTAATCTCCTTAAATATCTCCATTTTTTTCCTCCTATTAAAATAAATAATTTGTACCAAAATTTACCTTGTTTTATTATAATTAATTTTGAAAAAAAAATCTATTCTGACAATTTGTGTATAAATAGATAGGTAAGACTTATATGTTCATTGTGAAGAAATGTACTTCCACTAACAGGGGAGTTTCTACGATAAGTGGAGACGTATTTTTCTTTTTGAAGTAACTGGGCATTTACTTTAAAAAGGATTAAAAAGTGTTGGGGAAGAAAATACCTATTAGGATTAGAATTAGGATGGCAGAATTATATAATGATTATCATTTCAGATTTAGTATCAAGATTAATAAATGGACAGTATCCAGAATGGTCTGATTTAACGTCTGTAAAAAATGGTGGAAACGATAATAGAACTTTTCATCTAGGCGATTAATGGTGTAAGATTAACAAGTGCAGCAGGCTTCTTAGCTTCTGAAAAAAAATTCTTGATTCATGAGTTTCCGAATGATTTCACGGTTACCCTAATTCTTATTAAATAAAAGGGCGTAAGAATTATACTATGATGGACTGTGTCATTAATTTGTTATAGGATCAATTAATTAAAGAAGAACAAGAAATTATCGGGACTGATAAGCCACTTGTTCTTCTCTTTCTACTTTTTATTTTTGTTGATGATAAAGTATTAAACAAGAAAAACTTAATCAAACTATAACGGTCTTACAGGTAGACATATTTCGCAATATGGGTTGTTAATCATTATCACCTTGAGCACCATCATATACTTTTAAAATAATGCGACCGCGCCCATGACCCTGTTGAGATATTTTATGTGCTTCATCCACTGTTTCTAATGAAACAAGTTTTGAAATGTCGATCCTTAACTTTTTATCTGCAATCATTTGGGAAATTGTCTGAGAAATAAATTTCGTTTCCTCAGGAGAATACGGAGTAAACGGTTTTCCTGTTTTTAGTCCATACATACGTGTTTTATCAGCTGATGGCTGTTCAACTAAAGATAGAAGTTTTCCTCCTTTTTTCACTACGGACCAGGATCTTTCTAACGTATCTCCGCCAACCGTATCGACAACCAGGTCTACATCCTGGACTATGTTCTCAAAAGAGGTGGAAGTATAATCAATGACAGTGTCTACTCCTAATAAGGACAGGAAGTCTAAATTTCTCCCTGAACTGGTTCCTATAACATGTGCTCCCTTCCATTTAGCCAATTGGACTGCAATAGAACCAAACCCTCCTGCTGCTCCATGAATCAGCACTTTTTCACCTTCCCTTAATTCTCCGTCCCTAAATAGAGTATGCCACGCTAGAATAGCACTCGCAGGGATTGCTGCTGCCTCTTCAAATGTTATTGTTGAAGGTTTAGGAAAAAGTTCTTCTCTTGATGCTACGGTAAACTCAGCATAAGTTCCATATTTACTTCGTCCAAAGACTTCCTGCCCGATGTAAAAATCATGGACATTACGGCCAAGTTTCTCCACAGTTCCTGCAAATGTTGTCCCAGGGGTATAAGGAAAGATTGCAGGTCGACTATCCTTAAAGTAACCTTCACGATATTTCCAATCATACGGAAGGACGCCAACGGTATGAACCCGAATTAACACCTCATTAGAGCTAGGCTCCGGAATAGGAATCCTTTCGAGTTTTAATTGCTCCGGTCCACCGTATTGGTAAACTCGAATGGCTTTTATCATAATGAATCAAATCCTTTCTTTATTTTTTTGAAAAAGTTGGCCATTTTGGTCCTCTACATAGATATGAGACAAATATCCAATTTAACATTGCCAGTAAGAAAATCCCAAAATATATATTACTGTATATTACTGTTTGGCAATAGAAGACAACAGGTTTTAAGGGAGGGAAATTGTTTAACTATTAATTTGGTAGTAATTGCTCCACATATGGCAATAGAAAGAAAGTTTGACAAACTGTATACACCTATACCAATGCCTGAGTGTTCAACAGATAGTTTTCTGGATATCCAATTGGTTAGAGATGGTTGCATAAAAACATATCTAACAAAACAGATCCCTCCTATAGATATCTATTATGAATTTAACAATAATATTTAAATTTGGTACAATTTTCTAACAGACTACTTTATATATTTGATTAATACAAAGGGGGTTCCATATTGGATTATAAAATTGTATTTTTGGATGTTGATGGAACGATAACAAGTCACGAAGATGGCAGGATTCCATCTTCAACTATTGAAGCTATAAAAATATTGAAAAGCAAAGGCTTGAAGGTTGTTGCTGCTACGGGAAGACCATTATCGATGTGTAATGAATTACAGGAAATGGGAATAGAAACCTTTATAACAGCAAATGGCGGGTACGTAAAACACATCGAAAAAGTGATTCATAAAGTTCCAATGGATAAGAATATTATCTTAGAAGTAATGGATTTTGCCCAGTCGGAGAATAATGGTTTGACTTTTTATACTGAAGACCTTTATATGAATGGTGTTACAGAGGACGAAATCTTAACAGCATTGAAGGAAACCTTATTTCTCGATGATTATCCTATTACTAATCGTTTAATTCATAAACAAGAGGTATTTTTATTGTGTTTATTTGCAAGTGATGTGGCTGTTGAGAAGTACATACAAAAGTTTCCAAACTTAACATTTAAAAGATGGCATCCATATGTGTTAAATGTTTTGCAGGAAAATGTGTCTAAGTCTTTAGCTATCATGAAAACTCTAGAGTTTTTTGGGCTAGATAAAACAGAAGCCATTGCTTTCGGTGATGGAGAAAATGATATTGACATGTTGGAACTAGTTGGACTTGGTATAGCAATGGGGAATGGAAATGAAAAATTGAAAAGTATTGCGGACTTTGTTACCAAAAAGTCTAGTGAAGATGGTATTCATTATGCGTTAAAGAAGTATGGGATAATTTAAATTCCAATGAACTATGGTAAGACTGGCAAACTTTATTTTCAATATCGAAAATTATCGGCACCTATCATAAAAAGCGTAATTTTATTAGTAGTAAAAAGTCTTTGTTTAACTAATTGTTACGTTTCTATAAAAGCGAAGATGGTTTTTTACTAGGGTATAAGAAACATACTCTGACCCATTTCTTTAAGGCGGCGAAAGTATTGGTTACTGAACTTAGTATTTCATTATTTATTCCTACTGATTTAATAGATAAGGTTATTAACGTTTTTAAAGACTATAATATTATGTTACAAACACCTGACTATGGGGAACTAAGTGATGTTTCTTTTGAAGTAAAAGTAATTCTTAATGACAAGATGAACTATGAAAATGTTAAAGGGATCTATAGATACTTAGAAAACGAATTACGCATCAAACATATTGGGGAAAGATTTTCATTCTTGTATTCAGATGAAGAATACGATAAAGCTTCACACTTCGTCTTGTACTCGACTGGAAATTCTGGTGGAGCTTTCTTAAAAGATAAAGGAACTCAATTTAAAAATAATATATTTTGTGACGCATGTGGATTAATACTTCAAAATCAAGTTTCCCCTTTAACTATAGATACATCAAAGATTAAAGACAGATATATGGTAAATGTGGGTGCATTTTGGGTCGTTTCAGAGAAAATGGCAGAACTAATGAATAATTGGGGAATAACAGGATATGAATTAAAACCGGTAATACATAAAGGAACAGTAAAGGGCAAACAACCGGCTTACCAAATTATCCCGACTAACACTCTTCCTTCTTGGAGTAATGAAATGAAACATTATTACTTTGCGACTGAAGAACAAGAGCAGTGTAAGGATTGTGGAATTAGAGGAAGAATAGATGGTCCTTATATCTATATCCAAAAAGATTTAATCGATGCTGCTAAGGATATCTACCTTCCACAAGAATGGACGCATAATGGCAAGTATGTATACCGTAAAACTTTATTTAGTAAGAAATTTCGAGACTTAATAATTGAGA
>NZ_JBALOZ010000482.1:0-2607 GCF_036965125.1 Bacillus sp. JJ1503 | reverse complement strand
GGGGTGTTTGGATGAAAAGAATAAAAGTGATCATTCAATTCATACTGATCATCAGCATTTTGCTCATTGCCTTAAATCGGACAGACGCCAAAGAGATCATGGAATCTAGCTTGCGGCTTCGAATTTTAGAAACAACAGATTTGCATGCACATATGTTAGGGTTTGATTATAAAAAAAATAAACCGAATCTAGAATTCGGATTAGCCAGAACTGCATCACTTATCAAGCAAGCTCGGGAAGAGGAGATTAATTCACTGCTTTTTGATGTAGGTGATGTACTTGTAGGAAGTGCTCTAGATGAATATGTGTATAAAACCAACTATTTGGACGATCATTACTTTCATCCTGTATTTAAAGCGATGAATGGACTTTATTATGATGCGGCAACAGTAGGAAATCATGAATTCAATCATGGATTAGATTTTTTGCATAAAAGCTTGCGAGGAGCCAAGTTCCCATACGTAAATGCCAATATTTATATAGATGATCAAAATCAATACGATGGCGATGATCTTAATTATTTCAATCCGTTTTTGATCTTAGATAGAAACTTTATTGATACTAACGGAAATAAACAAAAATTAAAGGTTGGTGTTATTGGCATTCTTACCCCAATTGCAGCCGAATGGGACAAGAAGTATTTTCAAGGTAAATTAAAGATAAAAAATATACAGGAAACGGCTGAGCATCTTGTACCTATCATGAAAAAGATGGGTACAGACATAATTATCGCTCTTGCACATGTTGGATTAGATCCTGACAAAGGATTAAAGGAGAAAAAGGGAAATTCCGTAATCGATTTAAGTGAAGTAGAAGGGATCGATGCTATTTTATACGGTCATACTCATTTAATTTTCCCTGGGAAGGACCTCTATAGTGTAAATGATGAAACAGGAACTATAAATGGGGTCCCGGCTGTACAAGCTGGCTATTGGGGAAATCATCTTGGCATCATAGATCTAGAAATAATCAAGATGAATGGAAAATGGTTTGTTAATAGCAGTCATTCAATAGTAAAACCAGTGTTCAAGACCATTAATGGAAAGACCATTCCATTAGTCGAAGAGGATGACCAGATTGTAAGAGTGATGGAGCCTATACATCTTGAAATACAAAGGTTTATCCAAAATAGTAAATAGATTACACACCTCCTGCACATAGTTAACATATGAGTAGGAAGCCTTTTTTTACAAGAGGTATTCTCTAGACAATATTTTCAAAAAACATCTCCCATCAATGCATAGGAATATGGTATTATAACGTTTGAATGTCTAAATGTTATTATTCGATTTTTTTCGATAAAATGCGTTGCATGATTTGAAATTTTTTTTTGATAGAAGGAGATAAAATGACAAATAACACTATAATCCGTTTTGAGCATGTAACAAAACAATATGATGATGATCCTCCTGTTTTAAAAGAGGTAAGCTTTGAGATTGAGAGAGGGAAATTCTATACTCTACTAGGTCCATCCGGCTGCGGAAAAACAACCATATTACGGCTGATTGCAGGATTTATTGAGCCTTCATCTGGAAAGGTATTTATTAATGAAAAATTAGTCAATGAAGTGCCGGCCAATAAACGCCAAGTCAACACTGTATTTCAGGACTATGCGTTATTTCCGCATTTAAATGTATTTGAGAATGTAGCATTTGGACTTAGAATTAAAAAAATTAAAAATATTGAAGTAGACCGAAGAGTAAAGGAAGCACTTCGATTTGTGAATCTTGAAGGCTATGAAAATCGTGAAATAAGAGAAATGTCAGGCGGTCAGCGTCAGCGTGTAGCCATTGCAAGAGCCATTGTCAACGAACCGGAAGTCATACTACTCGATGAGCCATTATCAGCGCTAGATTTAAAACTTCGTACAGAAATGCAGTACGAGCTTCGTGAGCTCCAGCGCAGATTGGGCATTACGTTTATCTTTGTTACCCATGACCAAGAGGAAGCACTGGCGATGTCTGACGAAATTTTTGTTTTGAATAACGGAAAAATCGAACAGAGCGGAACGCCAACTGATATTTACGATGAACCGATTAACCGATTTGTTGCTGATTTCATTGGAGAATCGAATATTGTACCAGGGACGATGATTAAAGATTTTTCTGTCCAGTTTACCGGGAAAACCTTTGATTGTGTGGATGGCGGCCTAAATCCAAATGAAGCCGTGGATATTGTGATCCGTCCTGAGGATTTGGAAATTACTAAGCCAGAATCAGGGAAACTAAGGGTTAAAGTAGATACTCAGCTTTTCCGCGGTGTTCATTATGAAATTAGCTGCTATGACCAGGATGGAAATGAATGGCTTGTTCATTCAACGAAAAAGGCAAATGTAGGGGAAGAAATAGGGCTGTACTTTGATCCTGAAGCCATTCATGTCATGAGACATGGAGAAACAGAGGAAGAATTCGACAAACGTTTAGAAGCATATGAAGAGGGAAGCTATGAAAACTAACTCTCGTAATCTGTATTTAATCCCTTATGTTATTTGGATTCTTTTGTTTGTCGTAACACCCATTCTTCTCGTTGTATACTATTCGTTTTTTGATATTGAAGGGCATTTTACTTTTGATAATTACAAAAAGTTCTTTACGCCAGTCTATCTGA
>NZ_JBALOZ010000481.1:0-1463 GCF_036965125.1 Bacillus sp. JJ1503 | reverse complement strand
AAAAACCTTTCTCAAAAACTTATAAATGTTAAATGTAAGCAGTTGCATAGGAAGTTGTTACATAACAAAGAATACTATATGTCATTCTTCAAATGAACTGCAAATAGTAATCTGCTTACTTCATGAAGTTAAATTTAACGCTCTATATTAGCATAATCCAAGTTCCAAGAATTAAACAGAAAGGATGAACATAATGGCTGAAGAAACAAAAGGAAAGTCAATGAACTTTGGCGAACTGCCAGAAGAAGCTGCTTCTAAACTTGATTGGCTAGCAGGCTTCGGCGAAGACCCTAAAGGGGGAGTATCACGTCTCCTTTATTCAAAAGCCTGGGTTGAAGGCCAAAAAGCTTTAAAAGATTGGATGGAAGAAATCGGTCTTGAAGCTAAATTTGATGAAATTGGCAATTTGTTTGGAACGCTTAAAGGGAAAAATGTGAACGAGACAGTACTAACTGGCTCCCATGTTGATACAGTAAAAAATGGCGGTAAATATGATGGTGCATACGGGATTATTGCCGGTATCCTCGCATTAAAATATTTAAAAGAAACATACGGCGAACCTCTCCGCAACATTGAAGTTGTTTCAATGGCGGAAGAAGAAGGAAGCCGTTTCCCTTATGCATTCTGGGGCTCAAAAAACATTGTAGGATTAGCAAAACGTGAAGATGTTGAAACCATTAAGGATTTTGAAGGTATTCCGTTTGTGGAAGCGATGAAAAATGCTGGTTTTGGCTTCAGGGATGAATCAAAAGGGATGCGAGATGACTTAAAAGCATTTGTTGAAGTGCATGTTGAGCAAGGGAACGTATTAGAAAATGAAAAGATCCCTGTAGGTGTAGTAAATAACATCGTTGGTCAAAGACGCTATACAGTAGAAATTACTGGAGAAGCTAATCATGCGGGTACAACGCCAATGGGCTACCGCAAAGATGCGATGTATGCTGCAAGCCAGATGGTTTATGAAATCATTTCTATGGCTAGAGAAGAGGGAGATCCACTTGTAACAACTGTGGGTAAAATCGAAGCTCAGCCTAATATTGTTAACGTAGTTCCTGGTAAAGCAATCTTCACAATTGATGTACGTCATACTGAAAAAGAGGCAATTGTTTCTTTCACTGAAAAAATGACCGCACGCATGGAAGCAATTTCTAAAGAGCATGGTGTTGAAATAAACATCGATCTTTGGATGGATGCTGATCCTGTTCCTATGGACCAGAAGGTTGTTGAATTAATTGAAAAACAATGCAAAGAAAATGGTTTGACTTACAAACTAATGCACAGTGGGGCTGGACATGATTCACAAATTTTTGCTCCAGCTGTTCCAACAGCTATGCTATTTGTTCCTAGCTTAAAGGGAATTAGCCATAATCCAGCTGAGTTTACTGAGCCATCAGACTTGGCTGAAGGTATTAAAGCACTGATTGGTGCCCTTTATGAATTAGGTTATAAAGAATAATTGATGT
>NZ_JBALOZ010000480.1:0-2546 GCF_036965125.1 Bacillus sp. JJ1503 | reverse complement strand
ATCATACTCCTAATCTGTTATTTAGTAAATTCAAAATTCTATATTTAATAGATTTATACTAAAAAGCCGGTTCCATTAAAACATGGACCGGCTTTTTGTATTACCAAGTATCTCCGCGCTCTTTCTTCAATGCCTTCATTTTTTCGACCCATTCATCGACCCTTTGTCTGATTTCTTGGCTTTTCGTATCTGCTTTTTCTCGATTTGTCTTATAGATGGCGTAGTATAGGTCTTTCATATTTTGACTTCGTTCATACCCCCAGTCTCTTAGTTCTGTTTCTTGCTCATACGTAATCCACTCATATTCTGCCATGATCTTAATTGCATCAAGTATTCGGTGGGACTCACGCCTGCCGATATTCCATAATTGAAGGGGATATTCTTCGCCTTTTTTATACTCTGCGACCATTTCCCATCCGTCTGGAGCCATGGTAAAGGCAAAAGCAAGATCTAGTGTAGAAGGCAGCCACTCATATTGAATCGTATATTTTAATTCTTCTGGATTGTCCGCTTTAAAGTATTCACCATTGCCAGCTTCGGCAACAGCCTTTAATTGGTTTTCGGTTTTGCTGTCTACATCAAAGCCGATAATGTTTACGGTATTTTTGCTGTTTATTTGAACAAGGTCCTTACTTGCCTGAACGGGATCCCCGTCACATGTTTCAGCACCATCGCTGACAATGTAAATGGTCGTTGCACCTTCAAAGCTGCTGCTCATTTCTGCGGCTTTTTGGATGGCACCTGCAAGGGGAGTCCAGCCTTTGCTTTCAAAAGAATCGACTGCTTGATGGAATTCTTCTTTTGCATATTTCCCCATCGGATAGACTTCTTCGACTTTTGTGCAGGATATTTCCTTATCAGCCGCTGATTCCGAACCTTTATGGCCATAGACGATAAGTGAGACTTCGCTCGTTTGCCCAATGGTCTGTGCAAAGCTCTTCACAGCATCCTTGGCAATATCCATTTTTACTTTTCCATCAGATAAAAGCAGCATACTTGAGCTGGCATCGAGAAGAATGATAGTCTTTTCTGATGTCATTTTTTCTTCACTGCCTTCGGATTTTGTTGGATCCGGCAAATAGGGTTCCTCAAACTGCGGTTCGTAGGCATTCGCTTTTTCAATGACCTCTTTATAGTGAGGACTGGCCAGGAGAGCAACAAGGCCTTTCTTGATTTCTTCAATATCTGCAGTTTCATTCGTTAATTTTTCAAGCTCAGGTGTCAGCTTGTCTATAAGAGCTGGCTCCATTTTAGGTGTATCGAAACCGATGTCCTCAATATCCTTTTCATATGACAGATCATCCATGATTTTACCGTGTTGCAGGACTAGTAAACTTTCTTCGGAAACTTCTAAATTAATATTCAATGATTCGGTTATAATATCTTCCTGCTTTTGTTCCTGCTGTTGCTTTTCCTTTTCAGGTTCATTAGATGTTTCTGTCTCCTTGTCATTGCTGCAAGAGGAAAGGATCATTGGAATAAGCATCAGCAATAATAAGGCAAATCGTTTCACAAAATTCCTCCTTTTTTCCGACACTCTATATTATGTATATTAATAAACAACTAAATATAGAGTATATCATAGAAAATAAGTGATTATGAAGTATTTACCATTAATGGATTCGTCTCTCTAATAATAAAGAGATCCACTGTATTACAAATGGGGTGTTTACATAATTCTTAATATTCTATAATATTTACTATAATTAGGGTAGGGAAGTATGGGCTAGTTTTCCTACTTCCATTTGGATAAGGAGGAGAGCTTCTTGGACTTAAATCAAGCTTTTAATTATTCAGTTAAAAGGCATCCTAATAAAGTCGCTGTTGTGGATGGAAGCAAAAGATATACATACAAGGAACTGGAAAAGGAAGTTAATACGGTAGCCTTTTCCTTGAATAGTCTCGGTGTGAAAAAGAGAGATCGAGTGGCTGTGCTACTGAATAATCGTCTGGAGTCCGTTGTTTTATATTGGGCCATTCAAAAATTGGGGGCTATATTTGCTCCAATTAATATTCGACAATCTCAGGAAATTGTTCATTATTGTTTAGATGATTTAGAGGCTAGGTTTGTCGTTTACGGGAAATCAACAGAGAATTTAATTAATAGAAAGAAATTTATTGAACGCCCAATATTTATCAATATTGATGGAAATGGAGGCGATCTAAATTATCAGGAGTTAGTAAAGCATCCTGTGGAAGACTTTAATCCAAACCAAGTCAGTGAAAATGATTTATCCGTCATCCTTTATACATCCGGGACTTCTGGCAATCCTAAAGGTGTCCCGCGATCTCATCAAAATGAATATGCAGCAACCTTTGCTCACATCTTTCAATGTCAATATCAATGGTATGATACTACACTAGGTGTAATGTCGCTCTATCATACAATGGGACTTAGGTCACTCATTAGTATGATGATGTTAAATGGAACATTCATCGTTTTACGGGATTATGACCCATATGATGCTATTCAATTAATAGAGCAAGAGAAAATAAGTGTTCTATATTTACTCCCTAATATGTTTCATGATATTGCTGCCTTACAG
>NZ_JBALOZ010000479.1:1322-1572 GCF_036965125.1 Bacillus sp. JJ1503 | reverse complement strand
ACCCAGCACCTCGTAAAAATTGCTCCGCAGTCATTTTTTTCTTTCCTGCTGGCTGAAGTTCGATAATTTTAATGGCGGTCTCATTACCAGTTGCAATAACTAGATCATGATCCTTATATCTTATAATGGTCCCTGGTGGCTGATTTGAATCCCCATGAACCTTTTCAGCCCACCAAACTTTTATGACAGCATCGTTTAATGTGGTGTAAGCAACAGGCCAAGGATTTAACCCGCGTATATGGTTATAAAT
>NZ_JBALOZ010000479.1:0-1241 GCF_036965125.1 Bacillus sp. JJ1503 | reverse complement strand
GGTAGCATTAGCGTCATTTTGATGGATAGGCTGTAATTCCCCTTTGATCAGCTTAGGCAAAGTGTCGGATAAAAGATCAGAACCTGCCACACTAAGCTTATCGTGCAGCGTACCAACTGTATCAGTATCCGTAATTGGCACCTCTACCTGGGTTAATATATCCCCGGCATCAAGCTTTTCGGCCATATACATTATTGTAATGCCTGTCTTTTTCTTCCCTTGAATAATAGAATAGTGGATAGGTGCACCTCCTCTTAATTCTGGAAGCAAAGATGCATGAACATTAATACATCCGAATTTAGGAGCGTCTAATAACTCCTTAGGTAAAATTTGCCCAAAAGCGGCAGTTACAATTAAATCAGGATTCAATGCTAAGATTTTGTCTAGCTCAGCTTTTTCTCTGATTTTTTCCGGCTGATAAACAGGGATTCCATGTTTTTCTGCCTCTACCTTTACTGGTGGGGGTGTTAATACCCTTTTTCTCCCTACAGGACGGTCAGGCTGTGTAACAACTCCTATAACCTCAAACCCGTCTTTTATAATTTGCTGCAGGACAGGAACAGAGAAATCTGGTGTTCCCATAAAAACAATTTTTGTCATATTACTCCGCTCCTTCCAGCTCAGATTCTTCAAGGTATCTAATTACTTTGGAAGTAAATAAAATTCCTTGAAGATGATCAATTTCGTGTAAAATCGCTCTCGCCAAGAAATCTTCTGCTTCAAGTGTATAAAATTTCCCTTTCCGATCTTGTGCTTTGATTTTCACATAGGCAGGTCTATTTACTTCTCCATATAACCCTGGAAAACTCAAGCAGCCTTCTGGCCCAATCTGTTCTCCTTTTATTTCTAGTATTTCCGGATTGATCATTTCGATTGTGCCGCTATCATCATCAATATCAACAATCGCAATTTGCTGATCAAGACCAATTTGTGGGGCAGCTAGTCCAACTCCGTCAAATTCAATCATCGTATCATACATGTCATTTAATATTTTTACGAGTTTTTTATCAAAAAACTTAACTGGTTTACACTGTACCTCTAATATTTCAGAAGGATAAGTGACGATTTTTCTGACTGACAATCTAGTTCCTCCAATGTCTTCTTATTTACCTATTTTCAACTATTTTTACATGATTCATAACTAAATTTATCTAAATCTTTTCGCCAATTTTACTACATTAATATATATGGATTTAGATCTACGGAAATTTGCAGTCCGCCCGAATGAATCTCCTGTTGAT
>NZ_JBALOZ010000478.1:0-3459 GCF_036965125.1 Bacillus sp. JJ1503 | reverse complement strand
ATAGCCTTTGTGATATATTCATTTAATGTTGCTGATGAAAATTGGACAGTCGATTTTCAAGAACAAAAATATAATTTACTAACATTTTGTATTTTATTTTTCATTGCATTGTTATTAACTTCTATTGATGGAGCAGGGGTAAGAGATAAAGGTAGAAAGATTAAGAAAACTACTTTTTACGCCGGGTTGTCCATTGCTGGATTTTTCTTAGTTTGGAGGATTATTATTGCGATTTTTTAATGTCTTTTATAGTGGACTTTCCCTTATATAATTAATGAATGCGGAAGATTATTGAATACCAAAATTAACTAAGAGTTTTAAAGTTTAATATGAATAGTCAAAGGTCAATTTCTTCACCATGATGTTTTTTCAAAAATGACGGACTCTTTCATGAAAAAAACATGTGAGGGGAGAAGGCATGAATAATTTTCTTAAGGTAAAAGGAAGTGCACTTACACTCATATTCCTAATTGGGCTCCTTTTTTCATTTATTCACCCAGCAGTAGCAAATGTCGGTGAGGTAGAGTCAGATAGCAATGGAATCAGGAAGACAGAAGTGCATGATGCTAAAAGCGGCGTGCCAATGACTGGTGATGCTTCATGGTTTGATAAGTTATTTGATAACTTAAAAAAAATGAAAGATGCGTTTATTGATAAGCTCCAAAATGCAAAAGCATGGGTTAAGGATGGATGGGAAGAATTTAAAGATTGGTTCGGTCCTAAGTGGGATGGCTTTACCGATTGGCTCGGGGATGTATGGGAGGGAGTTAAAGATTTCTTCTCACAAGAATGGGTTCAAACTCTCTTAAAAGTAATCGGAGCTATTTTAGTTGTGGTGGGTGTAATTTTACTAGGTGTTTGGGCTTTAGCCGCCATCGGAATTGCCCTTTCTGTAGGTACAATAGTAGCCGCTGTCGGCTTCGGGATTGCTGGAGTGGTGTTTACTTTTGCTTCAGGAGAAAGGAGCTTTTGGGGGATGGTGGCAGGCGGCCTTGCCTCAGGAATTTCTTTCTTTGGCGGTTTAGGGGTGCTGCGATTATTAGGAGCATTTAGACTAATTCCAGCATCCGGATTACTCCGTTGGGTAACATTAGGTGGACTTGGAGGAGCTGGAGCGGTAGGTTTCACTATTCTCCATGGCGCCCTGCATTTCCTTTTTACAGGAGACAGCAGTCTTTGGAAGCAGGCCTTTACGTTCGAAAGCCTGTTCTTCAACTTTACACTTGGAGCAGTCATGGGGCCGGTAGCGGCAAAAATTTTCGGAAGCTTAGGGGTAAAACAAATTTTAAGCAAGCAGGGGAACTTGCTGGCAACTGTTATTGCCCGAATTGTGAAACGGCCAGTATCTCAGGTAGCCAACGTTCTAAGCCGCATTTGGGCAGCAGTAAAGGGTTCAACGATTTACAGTGCCGTAACAGCAGGGGTTTTTGCTGTCCTTGACACCATTATTCAATGGAAGGAAAACGGGAAAGTAGACTGGTCGCAAACAGGCAAACGAGCAGCCATTGTCTTTACCACAACCCTTGTCATTGGATTAGGCACCTTTGCCATCCCGAAATTATCTACAATGGGATGCGCGTGTGGGGATGAAATTGCTTCAAGCGTATCGAAACAGGGGAAGAGTTCAGCAACTATTAAACAGGACACTCCTGACCTGGCCAATACAAAAACAGTAAAGGAAGCATCAGCAGAGGAAGTTAACGCATGGTGGAAAGACTCCATGGGTTACGATCAACCTCCTTACAAGCCAGGGACGAAGGTTAAAGAAATTGAGCTAACCGAATCAACATCCTTTGTAAGAGTCTACGATGGAGAAAACTCCACGATGTATGGCGGCTGGATGATGAGAGCAGAAGACATCCAAGGATTAACAGCAAAGGAGATCCAGGATAAATTCGCCTTGCCATATACTCCTAAATTCATTGCGGATGTTAATTTAGCTGAAGGAACAGTAATAAGAACCGGAATTGTCAATCCTCTATTCGGCCATAAAGGCGGAGGGACCCAATTTGACCTAAAGGGACAGCGTATTGGGGAATTCGGAAATGAGAGACCGATAGAGACTGTTTTGGTTAATGTCGGGGATAAGGTCGTAGATAATTCTAATAGACTTATTCCAGGTAAGCTCGGTGTTGTTACAGGAGGGAACTCTACCAAGTTAGGGAAAAATATGATAGAAGAGATGGGGCTTAAACGTTCAACTAAATGGAGCGGTTATCAGGCACAGCATATTATTCCTTCTGAGATGAAGAGTAATCCTATTATTCAAAAAATAGGAATGGACTTTGACGATGCATCTAATGGTATTTTCCTAAGAGTACCCGATAATAATGTAAGTACATTGTCTAGGCACAGAGGATATCATTCTGTTTATAATGAAGTGGTTGAAAGAGCATTAAACAAAATGGATATTAATCAAAGCGTTGAAAGTTTACAAAGACAAGTATACGATTTACAACAAGATCTAAGAAAATTACAGGAACAAGGTTTACCCCTGTACCCTAGCCAAGGCGCAACAGTAGAACTTTGGGAAAGAAACCTAAGATAATTGGAAAATTAAATTTCTGAAAGTTTAATGGGAGGTAAATTGTCGTGGATCAGAAAGATATTAGTTTTCTTGAAGAGTTGCTTTATAATACAGATAAATATGATGTAATCAGTAGGCTTAGTAGTATAGATAACCCATTAATGCTCCATTATTTTGCTGCAAATTATAATTGGAACAACGGTTTTGATGTACCAAAGGCCCTCCTTGAAAATGAAAATTGTGATTTAGGAACGGGATTATTAATGTTTCATTATGCAGATGGATATCGTATTTTAGAAAATCCAGAGGAAGTTTTAAGTTCTACATTAGAAGAGTGGAAGGATTTATTATTTAAACTTTTTAATAAACTTAAAAATTTTGAGTTTAAGACACAGAATATTTCGTTCACTCCTGAATTAACCAAAATCCAAATATATAAGTTGAGGAAAAATAACGCGAACATTCCAGATATACTTATTAGTAAATCTCCAGGCGCTGTGGTTGAAATTCCTAAAATATAAGGTAACTAAACCTTGTTTGGCTATATGCCTTTCAAGGTTTCTTTATTAGTTAACGATCATGCAATTCGGGCAGCGGATTACAAATTAGAAACCGCGATAAAAAGAAAGGAATATAAAGAGGAGGAAATTCAGTGGATTCAGTGACTTTTGCAGGCAATGAGTTAACCATTGGTAAAAACAATTTACAATTTGATAAAAGTATTCAAGAAATAAAAGTTGTAAATAATGTCGTTATCGTTCTGCTAAACATTCCAATGGATGATCATACTTTAGACAATGTATATGGTGTTAGTTTCAATGGGAAAATACTGTGGAGAATTCAGGAGCCTAATAAAGAATTAATAGGAAGTTTAAGATACCCTTATGTTGGCATTAGTCATATTGAAAATAAAGTAGGGGTAATAGATTTTT